>NZ_PUGA01000035.1:0-40508 GCF_003236725.1 Pantoea sp. ARC270 | reverse complement strand
GGGGTGCTCATCGAAAATATTGATGCCCGTGAAATCATTCACAGCGATAGTGGGAGAACAGGCAGGCTGAAGAAATAGCGATGAAAAAAAAGCGGAATCTGTCGTGAAATTTTTCTATCCAGGATTATTCTCTATTAAAAGAACAACCATAATGCTCTGCTCTCAAAATGCAACTTCCTTTTTTATTACTCTCTCCAGGGTGATAGCCGTAAATCTGATGACAAATTTATTAATAAATAATATAAATAATTGCTGTATAGATAGACCATCTTTAAGCATAAGGTTTGAAATGAAGATAAGTGAACTTCTTGCATTCGTGACAGTCGTGGAGACAGGGAACATAACCCAGGCAGCAGAGCGCCTTAATCGAGTGCAGTCAAGTATTTCCCACCGGATCAGGAGCCTGGAAGATAATCTGGACGTAACCTTACTGGATCGAAAAGCCGATGGCTGCACCCTGACACCACAGGGTCAGATACTTTATGACTATGCGCTTAAAATACTGAACCTGGCAGAAGATTGTAAAAACAACATCACCTGTTCGAAAAACAGCCAGTTAAATATAAGAATTGGTATAATAGAGTGTCTGCCGCCCTATATCGTGAGTTCATTAATTGACCTGGGCCATGACCTCGGATGGAATATCGATATCTCGATCGGAAATACTATAAGTCTGCTCAATGCGTTCAACCATAATGAGTTTGACGCCGTCATCGTAGGCGCGGGATTTTCAAACACTCAACATCCCTGCTCTACGCTCCTTTCGAGTGAGCTTGTTATTATTACTGAGAAGAGCTATCCGGATGTTAACGATCTTTCGATTCTGCATGGAGAGGTTTTTTTACTGAGCAGTAAAAAATGTGCGACCACGACGCGGAACTATAATTACCTGTTTAAAGAAGGGCACATTACACCTAAACGTATTGTTGAATGCGGATCTTATCCCGTTTTGTTTTCCAGCATAGCAGCGGGTAAAGGTGTGTCACTTGTATTACGTTGTTCGATCAGTAGCGAAGTAAAAAATAAAATAAAAATTCATGAACTTAACGGTCAGTTCAAGGACTTCAAAATAGAACTGGTTTATCGTACAGAATCTATGCAAATGGATGGCGCTAAATTCAGAGGGATAATCGGCTCCGTTTTTCAGGATCCGCGGCTAAAGACTCCCGGCTACTGAATTTTTATCAGCTTTTCTGTAACCCCTATTTCGCTGAAAAGCCTGTTTCGGCAATACATAAAAACTGGCAGGATAGCAGTTATTTACCAGTGCATTGCCGTTCAGGAAATAACCATCCAGCACAAAAATCAGATTAGGACTATTCGTTAATTACAATTCGATATCCCGCCCCATGCTTCTCGATATAACCAAAACCCTGTTCGCCAAAATGCATGCCGCCGATAAGAATCTTATCGGAACTCACTGCACTCAGTATTCGGGATCGTGTTTCAGCAGCCATATGAGGATCGTAATCAAAGGCTATCGCCACCTCCGGCCTGGCGAGTTGAATATAAGGGAAATGAACAATGTCTCCCCAAATCATTAGACTCTCTCGTTCTCCTTCTATCCGATAGCCCGTATGACCAGGCGTATGCCCCTTCAACGGTATTGCAAAAATGCCAGGAAACGCCTCGCCCTTATCGATCAGACGAAGTTTTTTCTGATACTTTTTAAATATACTTCGGGCCAGAAGAAAATTACCTTTTATACGGTCACTGACTGATGCGAAATTTTCATCGCTTTCAAGATAATTAAATTCGTCACTGCTTAAAATCAACTCAGCATTTTCAAAGACAGCCTCGCCTTCAGAGTTTAACAATCCGCCAATATGATCAGGATGAGCGTGAGTAAGAAGAACCGCATCAATGTCTGCTGGCTGGATATCAAGCCGGCTAAGATTCGCAACCAGCCTGCCGCCCCAGCCCTTTACTCCACCTGCACCGCTATCAATAAGGATATTCTTACCATCACAGCGCACTAAAAAAGCATTAATATGAACAGCATTCAGTTCATTAATTTTTGCGTCGCGTTGAATTCTTTCACACTCTTTGTCATCAACATTCGACAGCATGTTAAAGCCGACTTCAAGGTATCCATCGCTGAGGGCTATCACCTGGATATTACCCAACTCTTTTGCAGGAAAAATGTCATTCATAAAATGCTCCTTAGTTTTTTCCATAAATATTACTTGCGTCAAAAGAAAAACAGCGAATCCTCGCCGAAACGCCTGTCCTTTCCTTAATTAACAAATCAACCTGATGTGTAAATTCTTCCATCAGGGATGCCGTTCTGAAGATCTCCTGTCTTAACCTTGCTTCGAAATAGATTGGCGTGCCAAAACTTATTTCCGCGGTGACATAGCTGATGTGAATATTGTTCTCTTTCGCTTTAAGTATCTCTCGGGCAAGACCAGCTAAAGCGGTTGAGAATGTTGCAAAGGATTCTGCCTCAAAGCGATGGTTTTCAGACGCATAAAGAGTAATGCTGGGCATCCTGTATCGTTTCTCCGTATGATTAGCAGGTGCTTAAGATGGCTTTAAACTGCACTGGCTTACGCTAATATTAAGCGCTTTATTTTTTCTGGATTAGCTACCGCCCCCGTTTCGTGCTCACCATAGCGAAGTTGCTCCACGAACTGCATGCCATCTGCGACTTTCCCAAAAACTGTATATTTCTGATCTAAATATTTCGCTCTTGAAGTCGTGATAAAAAACTGGTGAGTGGCACTATTGGGATGCTTTGAACGCGCCATGCCAACCGTACCCCGTTCAAACGGCAGACTGCTGAATTCTGCATCCAGTACAGGCAAGCGCCAGTGGCCGGCTCGGGAAACTTTTACCGGGTCACCCGTCTGTACCATAAAATCCTTCATGACTCGCGCAAAAGGCATACCTTCGTAAAAACCCGCCTGTACCAGTGCCTTAATACGCTCAACATGCCGTGGTGCTAAATCGGAAAACAGTTGAATAGTCACTGTTCCGCTTTCAAGTTCCATTTTCAGAACATCGCTATGATTCATTACTCCTCTCAGCATACCGGGGAGTAAAAACGAGCCTGCGCACAGGCCCAATCCGCCGCTAATAAACGTTCGTCTATTCATTTTTTCCCATCTCTGATTAAGACTTTTTATCGCCTGCCATGCCGATGGCATTTATCAACACAGTGCAGATAAATTTTTTCACAAACCGATCAGGCTGGATAATTCAGAGTCATTTGTTGGCCTCTATGAATGAAATAATCTCACTGGTTAGCGCGTCAGGCTTTTCAAAATTAGGCAGATGGGCTGCACCGGGTATGGTATGCAACTGTGCATTTCGCTTTTTGGCCAGACGTTGTGCAAAGTCCGGAGGCGTCAGCTGATCCTCGCTTCCCCTGATTACAACAGCCCTCACTCCGGGAATGCTCATATTGGTTAAATCAGTATTGGCAATTGCATATGAACAACCTGCGAATGCTTCGACTGACGTCCGACGCAGCATTTGTTTCATACCATCCGCATAGGGAGAATCAATAAATTCAGGTGTCACCCATTTACTTAAGATTCCCATTTCGAGATGTTCAATACCGTGCTGAAAAACATCTTCAGCACGAGCTCTCCAGAGTGCTGGCGGTGCAGCGTTTACCAGAGCCGTATCCACGATAATCATTCCCTGAACGCGTTCGGGTATCCTGAAACCAATCCACTGCGCAATCGTTCCACCAATTGACACTCCGGCAACATAAAACCTGTCAATGTTAAGGTGATCCAGAACGGCTATGACATCATCTGCTAAATCTGACATTGAAAATTCCGCAGAATCGACGGCGCTCAATCCATGGCCCCGGATATCAAGACGAATAACGCGATAATGTTCGCTCAGGCGTGGCATTTGCAAATCCCAAAGATGCAAATCTGTACCCAGCGAGTGAAGAAGTACCAGCGTTGTCGCATTGGCTGGCCCCTGCACATCGACGTGCTGGGTTAATTTGAGTGGCCGAATAAACATTGGCTATGCCTTATCCCTGTTCTTTATTTATTACGTCGGCTTGCCCAGACAGAGCCCATCAACCGACGACCTGACTCGATGTAAACGTTCAATCCTTCGCTACTAAACATTGCGTTGTCCGCTTAATCCTCTCCTGAGACAGCCTGAAATCAAAGACTCTTAGCTTTAATATTCAACCCTCTGGCGACACCATTAATATAATGATTCGGCCCTGCTCTCTAGCGAATAATTTCGATGCCGCTATCGAATTTATTAATACTGTAATAAATTAAAGGTTTAAATCCTGCTTTAATATATCTGTATTGTGTCAAGCCGCTATGCCTGTCATTGCGAAAAATTGATGCTTCACAATGAAAAAAAATCTTTCTCGCTCATAACTATTCACAGAAAAAAATGCAGGGACTTTGCTGAGCGGGCAGAAGCCCGCAATGCGATAACCGATTTTTCAGGCTTACAGATGTTTCGGACCAGGGTTGACCTTCCATATTCCAGCGCGCCGATCCCATGACATCAAAAACATGCTGGTCACTAAACTCTGGAAATCTGGCGTTTTTAGCCGCCTCTTTAAGCGCATTACAGTACGCCTTGTCTCCGCCCTTGATGATAAAATGCTCCAGCGTGCCATCTTTCCTGAAATCAAGATGAGCATTACAGCGTTTTCCATTCCAGGCGTGCGGTTGTGATAACGCGGCACCCAGTGCTTTTTTGATGCCAGATGCCTGCTTACCATAAATGTCATTGTCTCCCACCTTACCTGAACGATTATAACGGCAGGAATCAAGAGCACTGCTTTTATCACACTCATGTGGTTTAAGAGGCGTACAGCTCACAATAGCGGCAGAAAGCAATATCAGAATAATCTTTTTCATATAAGTCCTTTTGGAATGATATCCGGCTGAATTATTTGAAAGCGGCGCGCGGTTAAATCAGGTTGCAGGTAACTGAATTAACTCGCATGACTATCGAGAGTGGCTATTTCTTACGCCAGAAAATAAAGGTTACGACTGCTGTTAAAATACCAATAAGCGGCATCGCACCAGCACCTGCCAGAAAGTTATGTCGATCAATATTATTTTTCTTTGTGATATCAGCAAAGCGTTCAGTGGCCTGGCGTTCACTGGCTGCATGTACTTCCTCAAACTCTTTGCAATAACCCTTAGCTAAAAGATCACAGGCTCGTTTTACCTCTGATTTTCTCAGAGCAACGCTCTTTTTCCCCAGGGGGTAGATACAGTAATCAGGCATGGCCTTGCTCCTCGTCAGAATCCAGCTTGTACTCTATAAGATCCTGCCCAGAGTGGATAACATTTATTACATAGCACTTTTATACGTAACGTCACTTACCCTCCGACAACATTATGATTAAGCCTGTACAACGTCATGGAGAGTGTAAGAATGCTGTCTAACAAGCCACTCTTTCTTCTTCGTCTTTATCATCAGAGACAGCCGGGACCGCAGACACATAAAATTATTTTAGCACCCATTCGCTAACACTATAATTTTTCTGGACATTTCAGCGTTTCAAAATCATTAACCTGAACAACTGTTTGCCGTCTGTTGTCAGGTCAGCATTGGCCTTCGTTAATCTGGCCAGATAAATTTATTAATTTGATTAAGATCAATAATTATTATCATAATCGCCTCCGGCACAGCAAAAACAGCCATTTATAGCGGATTACTCACTGAAAGTTAGGCCTCATATAGTTATTGAAATAATCATATCTGTTCGATTAGTTAGCTATATATCGAATCATAAATACTATTAAAGCTTCACCCCACCCTGACGATAAGAAGAAGATGACAGAGATTATTTAATCGCCTCTCTCCCGCTTCAGAAACCTCATTAAAGGTGAAACTTATGGGCCTTGCTCAACACATCTCCGGTATTAAAATTGGGAAAAAACTGGGTGCCGGTTTTATCATCGTCATCGCCGCCTCTCTGGCTATTACCTGGCTCGCTTTCGATTGCTTCAGCCGTATCAAAGATAACTCGGCACGACGCACCATCACCGTTCAGATGGTAAACACCTTAAGTAATGCACGCCTTAACCGCACGCTCTACCAGTACACCAAAGACCCGGAATTTGCCGCCCGTAACGTGCAGGCGCTGAAGGAGTTAGATACGCTGTATCAACGCCTCAGTGGCTTTCAGTGGGACGAACTCGGTCAGCAGAAAGTCGCGCTGATGGGGCAGTTGCTTAACGATTATCAGAAGCAGCGACAGAAATTTGTCACCGCCGCACAGACCACATCCCACGCCTTTGATGCCATTAAACCGGACGCCCTGATTGCCCTTGCGCATCAGTCGGAGTCGCTGGATCTGGCACTGACCCCTGATGCCGGATTACCGGTCATGCGTCTGGCCGCCGCGCTGTTTGATGCCGCAAACATTGAACAGGTATTTCTGGATAAACCTTCCCAGGCCAGCAGAGCGTCGGTTGTTGAGGAGTTCACGGCGATCACCACGCTGAGTGAGCAGCTGGACAGCTTTGCACAGCCTGCAATTAACGAGGTGTCCCGCACGGTTCTCAGCACCCTTGCGCAGCAGCGCGAGGCGTTAACGCGCTATGTCGATGCTGCAGAAAAAGAGAAAAGTGAGTCGGCGGGTCTGACCACCAGCGCCGAGCGTCTTAATGCGGCGGTTTCCGATACATTCGCTTTCCAGTCACAGCTCTCTGCGGAATTTATCAAACAGGCAGAGTGGCGCATTGCTTTTGCCGCACTGATTTGCGTGGTACTGAGTCTGCTGATCGCCTGGCGGATCACCCGCAGCATTACCCAGCCTCTGAAAGAGACGCTGAGCGCCGCGCAGCGTATTGCCGGGGGAGATTTAACCACCTCGCTGACCACAACACGTGGCGATGAATTCGGCCAACTGATGCTGGCGGTCGATGCCATGAACAGCAGCCTGCAGAACATCATCACCAACGTGCGTGACGGCGTCAGCAGCGTGGCACGTGCCTCAGCGGAAATCGCAGCAGGCAATACCGATCTCTCCTCCCGTACAGAACAGCAGTCTGCGGCCGTGGTCCAGACCGCAGCCAGTATGGAAGAGCTGTCGTCGACGGTTAAACAGAATGCGGAAAATGCGCATCATGCGAGTCAGCTGGCGACAGAGGCGTCAGTGAATGCCGGTCGCGGTGGCGAGATCATCCGTGATGTGACGGTGACAATGAACAGCATCAGCCAGAGTTCGGGCAAAATTGGTGAAATCATTCACGTCATCAACAGCATCTCCTTCCAGACCAATATCCTGGCGCTCAACGCCGCGGTCGAAGCCGCACGTGCCGGTGAACAGGGACGCGGGTTTGCGGTGGTCGCGGGTGAAGTGAGAAATCTGGCACAGCGCAGCGCGCTGGCGGCCAAAGAGATTGAGACGCTGATCCGTGAGTCACTGGACCGGGTCAGTGAAGGGTCCGGATTTGTCGAACGCGCAGGGTCCACCATGGATGATATCGTCCGCTCCGTCAGTCAGGTGAAAGATATCATGGGCGAAATCGCTGCGGCCTCGGACGAGCAGAACCGGGGGATCTCCCAGATTGCCGTGGCGATGGCCGAGATGGACACGACGACCCAGCAGAACGCCGCACTGGTTGAGGAGTCCTCTGCCGCAGCGAGTTCACTGGAAGCACAGGCAGAGGAGCTGGAAAAAACGGTAGCGGTGTTCCGCCTCTCTGGTGCTCAGCACGCCGTCAGCCGCCCCGCGCCGGCTTCAGCGCCTCGCCTTGTTCCGGCCGTGCCGCTTAAGGCTTCTGCAGAGAGCAGCTGGGAAAGTTTTTAACAGGGTATCGTCTGGCCAGTCCTGATCATCAGGGCTGGCTGCGCGAGGATCGTTCAGGCTGTGGGGAGATAAAGAGGAGCTGGCGAGAGGAGTGTCGTCCATGACAGTTTCTCCGGCCGGTATACGCTTTCGCGCAACCTGTGAGGTTATTCGCTTCGTCGTTTTCCGGCCGGAGCCGGACTACGTCCACTGGTGTCAGTTCAGTTACAGCTAGTTCAGTTCGTCGTTCAGGCCTGTAAGTGTCTGCAGATACGGCACCTGTTGCTGGGCAATCGCCGGAGACGTAAAACTGCTCAGCCAGCTTCTGGCCTCGGAGATTTGCGTCAGCCGGTCGGGGTTGCTCTCGGATTTCGCCATGTATCCCAGTTGAGTAAAGAGTGATGCGATACTGATTTCTTTCTCACCCAGGGCAAGGCTCAGTGCCGCTTCGCCAATAATTACGTGGCCTTTCTCGTCGTTTTGAATTAACACAGAAAATCCTCCATTGGTACGAATTGAAAACAACCTCACCAGAGACTGTAGTCGTAAAAGGGAGAACTGCCCGAATTTTTCACTAAAAATTGCGCAAGCTGCTGAACAAAATACTAAATGTTTTTTTGGTATCCCTTCAGTTTATCTCTGCCCTGCCAGGCCGGGAGTCGTCACTCAACACGCAATCGGTTATGATCCTCTGCCCTTCATCGTCCGGTTTCACTATGTCTGCCATTGTCGATACGTTTATTGCTCCGCCCTGCCATGACGTGATAACCCTTCTGTTTCAGGATGATCATCTGCTGGTGGTGAATAAACCCAGCGGGCTGCTCAGCCTTTCCGGTAAGAATCCGCAAAACCTCGATTCAGTGCATCACCGGCTGGTCAGACTGTTTCCGGGCTGTACGCTGGTGCACCGGCTCGATTTTGGCACTTCGGGACTGATGGTCGTCGCGCTGAATAAAGCGATCAACGCGGCGCTCAGTCGGCAGTTCAGCCAGCGCAGCGTGAGCAAAACGTATCAGGCGCTGCTGTGCGGCCATCTGGCTGAGGATGAAGGTGTGATTGATGCCGCCATCGCGAAAGATCCGGCGCAGTTTCCCCGCATGACAATCTGCCCGCTTCAGGGCAAACCTGCGCGATCGCGCTTCCGGGTTATCGCGCGCGGCCACTGGCAGGGACGAGAAGGAATGGAGGTGGCGGCTACACGGGTTGAGCTGACGCCGGAAACGGGGCGTACCCATCAGCTGCGCATTCACTGTCAGCAGCTGGGGCACCCGATTCTGGGCTGTGATCTCTATGGCGGGCAGGTGCTGCCGGGCGCTGAGCAGGCGGAGAGGCTGATGCTGCACGCCAGTGGATTAGCGTTTACACATCCGGTCAGCGGTGAGCCTCTACACTTCTCAGCCGCCAGCCCCTTCTGACTGCCTCAGTCCGCGGTTACCACATTAAGTCGTCCGGCACTTTGAAATCGGCATAGGGATCATCTTCGTCCTGCACGTCTTCGCTCAGTGCGCTGTTCAGGACGATAGCACTGGCATCACGCTGGGCAATTTTATCCGCCACGCTGGCCGGGATAATGGCGTACTGGCTTTCGCCATTTTTGTCAGCAGTCAGGCGGGCAATGGCGAGACGGCCATTAATCAGCTGGGTCTGCGTCAGTTTATCCACCACGATTTTTTTAATCAGGTTGTTGTCGGTAAAGTTAAAGCTGATTTCGCCTTTTGCCACCTCGATTTTGTTCATTTCGATCAGCTGTTTGACCTGTGCTTTGTACTCTTTCGACAGGGCGGCCAGTTTCTGCTGCTCGTTAAGTTGCTTATCACGCTCAAGCTGCGCTTTTTTGTTGTCTTCGACCGCTGCTCTGGCTTCACGCGCCTGAACCCGGGATTTCTTCGCTGTGCGCTGAACCTTATCCATTTTTTTGCTGGATACCAGGCCTGCTTTCAGCATCTGTTCTTGTAAGGTGAGTTTTGTCATTGTCGTCTCTGAATCTGTTAAATATTGTTCAGGATTATACCTGTAATCTTTCGGGCTATGCCAGGCGGACGCCGCGATTGCAGGCTACGCCTCAACACTGTGCTACCATTCCCCGGTCAGAATCACCTTATTGAGCACCATGTCCGAAATTACGAAACGCAAAAATGACCCGGAAGGGCTGAAAAAACGCATCATCGCAGGCGCACTGAAAACCTTCGCAGAGTTTGGTATGCAGGGTGCCAGACTGGAGCAGATCGCCGAACACGCTCAGACCACCAAACGTATGGTGGTCTATCACTTCGGCAGCAAGGAGCAGCTCTACATCGAAGTGCTGGAGCAGGTCTATCAGCAGATACGCGCGCATGAAACCGACCTGAACCTGGCCGCACTGACGCCGGAGCTGGCCATGACCCGCCTGGTGGAAGCGAGCTTCGATTACCACGTTGCCCATCCCGACTTTATGCGGCTGGTCTGCAGTGAGAACCTGCTGCGCGGTCGCTACATCACGCAGTCACCGCAGATTAAAGCGCTTAACCGCAGCGCGCTGGATCTGCTGGACGACATCCTGGCCCGCGGTCAGCAGGAGGGCGTGTTTATCGCCGATGTGCAGACCATCGACGTTCATCGTCTGATCAGCAGTATCTGTGTTCATCACGTCTCAAACCGCTACACCTTCAATGCCCTCTTCAGTCCGGATAACAGCGAAGAAGAGAGTATCCGGCGCAATCGTCAGCTCGCTGTCACCGCCACACTGCGCTATATCCGCAAATAATTGCTCACCGCTCTGGCTCCGCTTACTCATGGTCTACGCTTAGTAAACATTCGTCATTAAATTGCCATAAAAGGAACGCTGTTGTGAGCAGAGACGCACGCCTCTATCCGCTTCGCCAGACTCATGTTGAACCCGATGATGATGCGCTCTGGAACTGGGCGCAGAACGCTAAAATCGGCAGCCGTCATCAGGTTCAGCGCCCTGCCAGCGAAGCGGAATTACAGACGCTTATCCGGGAGTCACGCGGCCAGATTCGGGTCATCGGCAGCAAGCTCTCCCCCGGACGGATGCTGCACGTCAGTCAAGATGATTTACTGCTCGACCTCAGCGCGCTCAGCGGTCAGCTCGCCAGCGATGAGGATAGCGTGACCTTCGGGGGTGCCACCCCGCTGGAACAGGTTTATCGCACCCTGACCCGCATGAACCGCATGCTGGCGTCGTCGCCGGGTGTGATTGCCATTCAGACCCTGGCAGGGGCGATGGCCACCGGCACGCACGGCCAGGGATTGCAGCAGAGTTCGATTGCCGATGAAGCACTGGCCATCCGCATGGTGCTGGCCGACGGCAGCGTGCGCGAGTTTGTCCGGGGCGACGCGGATTTCCCGGCAGCTCAGGTCTCTCTGGGGGCGCTGGGTATTGTCACCGCCGTGACGCTGCGTACCGGGCCATACCGCATCTTCACCTGCCATAAGAACGCGGTCTCTGCTGATACGCTGGAAGAGGATCTGCTGCGCTGGAACAACGACTACCCTCTCAGCAAAGCCTGGTGGTTCGTTGACGACAATCTGATGCATGTCTGGAACGCCCATGAAGCCAGCGAGGAGGAGCGCCAGCGCTATGAGCAGCAGGGGCGCAAAGTGGTCGAGCATGAGGGCGAAGCGGATGACAGTCTGAACGAGACTATCGATCAGACCCTGGCGCACATGCACCGCGATACCCAGATTCAGGGGAAAGGCGGCAAGCAGTTTCGCACCGTGACCCGTTTTCGCGACTTCACGGATGTTACCGGTGACATCTATCAGCTCTTCTGCCGGGGCATTGCGGTGCCACAGATCAACGTGGAGATCGGCGTCCCGCTGGCAAAAACGCCAGCCATCATCCGCCGGATAAAGCAGTGGTATGCAGAGAACCGGCCGCATATGCACTACCCGATTATCCTGCGCTGCACCGGCGCCTCCTCGGCCTGGCTCAGTCCGGCCGCCGATCAGCCCACCTGCTTTTTCGGCTTTGTCGTCTATTACGCCGACGATGGTTCGCTGTCGCAGGAGGGACTGCACTTCCTGACGGAAGTGGAGAAACTGCTGGCCGAAGAGGGAGGACGCCCGCACTGGGGCAAATATTACGATGAAGAACGCTACAACTGGCGTGAGATCTATCCGCAATGGGACGCCTTCCGCGCCCTGCGCAGCCAGCTCGATCCACAGGGACGACTGGGTAACGACTACATCACGCCACTTTTTGACTGAGGAAAGCCATGTTTGCCTGGGTAACGCTGTTAACACAACCCGATTATCTGGTGGGCGTACAAGCGCTGCACCGTTCGCTGCAACAGAGCCACAGCCAGTGGCCACTGGTGGTGATGACGACTCCCGCCATTTCTGAAGCGGACTGTCAGCGTCTGCAGGATGCAGGCTGCGTGATTGAGCCGGTTGAGCCACTCTATCCGCGTGAAGATCTGGATCAGCACTACGCCTCGGCGCAGTTCGGCGAGGTCTGGACCAAGCTGCGCGCCTGGCAACTGACGGACTATGAGCGCGTCGTTTTTCTGGATGCGGACATGCTCGTGCTGCAGAACATGGATGAGCTGTTTACCCTGGATCTGGGTGATAATCTGCTGGCGGCCTGCCACGCCTGCCGCTGCAATCCCAACCAGATCGCCTCCTATCCGCCGGAATGGCAGCCGGAGCAGTGCCACTACACCTGGCAGGCACGCGGTGAGACAGCACCACAGAGTGTGGATCTCTACCTCAACGGCGGTTTTCTGGTGCTGAAGCCCGATAATGCGGTGTTTGAGGCGATGGAAAAACGTATCGCCGCCATTGATGACCTGAGCGCCTATCCTTTCTCGGAGCAGGACCTGCTGAATGAAATCTTTGCCGACCGCTGGAAGCCGCTCTCTTATATCTACAATGCGCTGAAAACGCTGCCGTTTCAGCACCGCGGGCTCTGGCAGGACGATGAGGTGAAAAACCTGCACTACATATTGGCCAAGCCGTGGAAGCGCGATCTTAACCAGCCTGAGAGCCAGCGCGATCGCTTCTATGCGCTGGATAAGCTGTGGTGGGAGAAAAGCGGCCTGATCTGATTTTAAAGGGCGGGAAGCTCTCTTCCCGCCCTGTCCCCTTCTTATCTGACACCCTTCCTGATCTGCCGTTACACTTCCACCCAGCGTCGCTGCTCAGCAGAGTGCGCTATCGCTTCCAGCACCTTCTGCACCTGTAACCCCTCGGCAAAATCGGGCCACATGCGGTCGTCCGCCGCGATACCGTTAATCAGATCGCGGACCTCTACCGTTTTCTGGTCGTTAAAGCCGATGCCATGTCCGGCTGAAACACAGAAGTTCGCATAGTCAGGATGGGCGGGTCCTGTCAGGATCGTTTTAAATCCCTGTCGCCCGGCGGGCTCGTCATGCAGATAAAGCTCAAGTTCAGCCATGCGCTCCTGGGTGTAACGCAGCGTGCCTTTGGTTCCGGTCACAACATAGGTCAGGCCCATTTTCGCGCCGCAGGCGATACGCGAGGTTTCAATGACGCCGTGCGCGCCATTGCGGAAGCGAAGCAGCGCACTGGCCTGATCTTCGTTTTCCACCGGTAACTGACGTCCGGGCGCTTTCGGGTCGGGTCGTGCGGTGATGACCGTCATCATGTCACCGCTGACTTCGGCAATATCACCGACCAGATAGTGCGCCATGTTGACGATATGCGCCGCCAGATCGCCCAGCGCACCCAGCCCTGCCAGCGCTTTCTGACAGTGCCAGTCGAGCGGTGTCTCCGGTCTGGCAAGATAATCCTCGTTATGCGTGCCGTAAAAATGGATCACCTCACCAATTTCTCCGCGGGCAATGATCTCTTTCGCCAGCTGGCTGGTCGGGTTCTTCATGTAGTTAAAGCCGACCAGCGTTTTCACCCCTGCCGCCTGCGCAGCGCTTACCATCTCCTGCGCATCCGCCACGCTTAAGGACAACGGTTTTTCTGAGTAGACATGCTTGCCGTGGCGTATCGCCGCCAGCGCCATCTCTTTGTGCAGAAAGTTGGGCGCGCAGATATCCACCACATCAATGGCGGGATCGCTGACCAGCTCGCGCCAGTCTCCCGTGGAACGCGCAAAGCCAAAGGTGGCTGCCTGACGGGCCGCCAGCTCTGGATTTACCTCGGCCAGCATCTCCCGCACGATCTCACCTTTCAGCGCAAACACGGTCGGGGCCTGAGCATAAGCAATCGCATGGCAGCGCCCGATATAACCACTGCCGATCATGCCGATTCGGACTTGTTTCATTTCAGCTCCGGATATTCATTTCAGGGTTGAAATGAAATCTACGTTTCGTTTTATCTGCTGACAAAGGCGTAATGAAAACTTTGTGACGGCAGTAAAAAACTATCCGGGCAAACCACGCCTCGTGCCGCCTGGCAAGGGAGGCAGAACGGTAAAACACCTCATAAATACCTCAGTCTGCCGCACGGGCTGTTACACCCCTTTTCAGCGTCTGACGGACTTCTTCTGGTGTATTAAACGCCGTACTGGCGACTATTTCAGCAGTCGCGCAGATTTATGAAAAAGAGCTTTGACATGGCTCAGCGTGGCCGTTACTATGCGCCCCGTTCAAACGATTCCTCTGTAGTTCAGTCGGTAGAACGGCGGACTGTTAATCCGTATGTCACTGGTTCGAGTCCAGTCAGAGGAGCCAGATTAGAAAAAGCAGATATCTTCGGATATCTGCTTTTTTGCTTTATAACGATCGCACCCACCTTCCTCTCAAAGTCACCGCTGTTAAACCATGCCAGGCTACCTCTTTAACGGATAAAAGTGATCCTGACCTGACCCGGCTTACCTGTTCTCATCAGCTGCCTGACAAAAAACGTTGTCGGAATTGCTGACAGGACGGACTTCAGTAATCATAATGCTGACGATGCGCCGACCATTCCGCGATGCCATAAAGCCGACGCACAGTCGCTTACAAAATCTGATGCCACAGGCTGCATATGACGTTCGTCAGAAACACCTGTAGCAGGACTTCTGCCGGGTCAGACTCAGAGTAAGGTTTTATGGTTACGTCAGGTTTTTAATAATTGAGACAATACGATCTTCCCCACGCAAACCCATAGATTTTATTAAGGCTTTATTTATTCTCTCACTAACAAGGAAGTAGAGCATTTCCATATTATTATAGAGAACCGTATAAAGTGCTGGGGATATTATTTTTAAATTCCTTGCTGCCAATGCAGCCACCTGAACCTTTCCATAAAGAGACGCCACAGTAACGATGAGCAATGCATAGTTATTTAACTGAGTCATTACTTCAGCCTTGAAATTAAAGGAATTGACTATGACTATTGATAGTGAATTTGCAATTGCAATTTTAGTTGCTTTTCCACCATAATAGTCAGCTATCTTTTTTGTCAGCACCATATCAAGAGACTGTATCTGGCTATTACTTATATTTTTTAGCTCCTCGTTAAAATACATTTTCATCATGTCACGAATGATGTCTTGTCTTTTGTATATTTCAAATATATTTTTCAGAAACCGTTTGTCTTCTTCTTTAAGAATAGCGCACTCGCCCGCGTACTTATCAAAAAGGCATGAGCTGTACCACGACGCTCTCTCAACCCCTGATTTAACATCCTGCAACACGCTTTTATTATTCTGCGCTACCCCATACATGGCCCGCTCGAGCGCTTCGGCTGCACTCCTGTCATTATTCATTCTGAACTTCACTATTGATGATACAGACATTGTAGGCTTTCCTTTCCTGTGGTAAAAAGTACATGATAGTTTGCATACTATATCATGAGGATTTTACTTTGAAGAAATGGACTTTTACTGCTCTTACTTTTATTTTTTCTTTTATTATTTTAGTTGTGCTGCTCTTTGAATTTGTATTCCGCTTATTGACTGCTGACTTTGTTATCAGTTTAATGGATAAGTTAAGCTTCCTGAGTCTTAATGCCTCTCTGGAAACCCTTGTTGCGCTGTTGGTTTTATTTTCAGCTTTGGTTGCTCTTATTATTTCTGGCTTGATTTATTCAAAATTTAGAAGGTGAAATGATGAGGTTTTTTTCAGCATTCATCAGGGGCCAGCTTGGCTACATCAGTGCGCATGTCATCGCTATATGCCTTTTCCTGTTCTACTATTTTGTCATTCCTGATTACTGGTTTTTATGTACGTTGCTTACAATAGTGACAGGTGGAGCGATTAGTATCTACAGGGCCACTAAAAATAAAAAAAAGCACTGAAGTGGATTTCTGCGTCCAGAGTTCTGTAAATTAAAAATTAATTTGAGTAAAGCCGGATTGTACAGTTTCTGAAATTCCACTCAAGCCCCCGCACCGGGATCCAACGCCACCGGCGGGAATTTTCCACTCTCCTTTTACCGGAACATCCTGACCAGCCTGAGATGAGAGGCAAAAAAAACTGCACCCTACTGAGTCGGGTCTCCGACCTTTGAGGTGCAGTTACGTTTCAGCTTTTAGAGCTATCAGAGTTCAAAGCGATCCAGATTCATCACTTTGGTCCAGGCGGCCACAAAGTCTTTGACGAATTTTTCACGGGCGTCGCTGCTGGCGTAAACTTCCGCCGAGGCGCGTAACACCGCGTTGGAGCCGAACACCAGATCGGCGCGGGTCGCGGTGTAGCGGGTTTCACCGCTGACGCGATCGCGTCCGATGAAGGACTCGTTGCTCGCATCGGCAGCCTTCCACTCGGTGCGCATATCCAGCAGATTGACAAAGAAGTCCGTGTTCAGCGAACCCACTTTGTCCGTGAAGATGCCGTGCTGGCTGCCATCGAAGTTAGCGCCCAGAGCACGCATCCCGCCCACCAGTACCGTTAACTCCGGCACGGTCAGGGTCAGCTGCTGCGCCTTGTCGATCAGCAGGTTTTCGGTGGTGGTTTTGCCGAAGCCGGTGCCATAGTTACGGAAACCATCGGCACGCGGTTTCAGCAGGTTGAACGACTCAATGTCGGTCTGATCCTGACGCGCATCGACACGTCCTGGCGTAAAGGGCACATCGACGGTCACGCCTGCCGCTTTCGCCGCCTGCTCAACCCCGACCACACCAGCCAGCACAATCACATCCGCCAGCGAAGCCTTGTTCACTTCACGCTGAACCGCTTCCAGTGTTGGCAGCACGCGCGCGGCAACGGCGTTCACGTCCCACTCACGCTGCGGCAGCAGTGCCAGTCGGGCACCGTTGGCACCACCCCGTTTGTCGCCACCGCGGAAGGTTGACGCAGAGGCCCAAGCAACGGAAACCAGCTCGCTGACGCTGAGGCCGGATGCGGCAATCTTCTCTTTCAGCTGCGCGATATCCGCGACGGTCGGATGATAAACCGGTGCAGGCAGCGGATCCTGCCAGATCAGATCTTCCTGTGGTACTTCAGGTCCGATGTAGCGCGCTTTCGGCCCCATATCACGGTGCGTCAGCTTAAACCATGCACGGGCAAACGCTTCGTTGAACGCCTGCGGGTCGTTGAGGAAGCGACGCGAAATTTTTTCAAATTCCGGATCAAAACGCAGCGTCAGGTCGGTCACCAGCATGGTCGGCTTGTGTTTTTTCGCCGTGTCAAAGGCATCCGGGATAATTTCCGGCGCATTGACCGCTTCAAACTGGATAGCGCCTGCCGGGCTGCGCGTCTGCACCCACTCATATTTGAACAGGTTCTCGAAGAAATAGTTGCTCCACTGGGTAGGCGTCTGCGACCAGATCACTTCCAGGCCAGAGGTAATCGCATCGGCACCTACGCCGCTGCCGTGGCTGTTGACCCAGCCCAGACCCTGCGCTTCAATCGGGGCGGTTTCCGGATCGACACCGACATGGCTGGCCGGAGCGGCACCATGAGTTTTACCCAGCGTATGGCCACCCGCAATCAGTGCCACGATCTCTTCGTCGTTCATGCCCATGTTGCCAAAGGTGGCACGAATAGCCGGGGCGGCAGAGGCGGGATCGCCACTGTGTTCCGGGCCTTCCGGGTTGACGTAGATCAGACCCATCTCGGTCGCGCCAAGCGGTGACTGCGCCAGCGATTCCGGATGACGATGTTCCAGCCAGGTCGCTTCTTCGCCCCAGTTCACATCCATATCCGGTTCCCAGACATCTTCACGTCCGGCACCAAAGCCGAAGGTGCGGAAGCCGGAATTTTCCAGCGCGACGTTACCCGCCAGGATGTAGAGGTCGGCCCAGGAGATCTTCTGACCATACTTCTGTTTTACCGGCCACAGCAGGCGGCGGGCTTTATCCAGGCTGACGTTGTCCGGCCAGGAGTTTAACGGAGCGAAACGTTGCTGACCACGACCTGAACCACCACGTCCGTCTACGGAGCGATAGGTTCCGGCGCTGTGCCAGGCCATACGAATAAAGAGACCGATATAGCTGCCCCAGTCAGCGGGCCACCAGGCCTGTGACTCCGTGAGCAACCCTTTGATGTCCGCTTTCAGCGCTGAGTAGTCTAGTTTTGCAAATTCTTTGCGGTAATCGAAGGATTCATCAAGGGGGTTTGAACGGGATGAGTGCTGATTCAGCAGGTCAACGCGCAGCTGATTAGGCCACCAGTCACGGTTCGTTGTTCCGCCGCCCGGCGCCTGATTTGGCTGCGCTGACTTCCCTGCATGAAAGGGACATTTGCCCGCTGGTGCTTCGCGGTCAGCTTCACGGTCGGCTTCGACGATTGGCTTTGCATCTTTTGCATCTTCATCAATGGAATTGCTCATGGTCACACCTCTTTTTGTATTTTCATCGCTACTCTATAGAGGATTTTCAGGCAGGCACACCTGTCTTATCCTATATGATTGATAGCTTATCCCTTTGAATAAGTCCTTGTTTAACAGCTCCCAACGATGGCAAACGGCTGTTATCCGCGTCACCTTCAGCGAAACGACACCGTTCTTCATCAGACTATTCTGACAAACCGCGTTTAACAACCGGCTGGTGAAAGAGTTGCTGACCGGTAACGCAATCCGGTTCATAAAGCGTGCGTGATCTGTTGCCAGAACAGCCTGGAAAAGGCGTGGGGATACAGAGAAAAAAGAACAGGCAGAGCGGAAGAGAAAAGAGGTGGGGCTGACGAGGGGATCGGATCAGGAATAAAACCGCAGCGCCCTCCGCAGGAGAGCGCTGCCGGTCATTAACGCCAGCCCAGCTCCGGGGCGACGTACTTCAGAATCGCTTCAATCACATGGGCGTTATAAGCCACACCCAGCTGATTTGGCACGGTAAGCAGCAGCGTATCGGCTTCAGCAATCGCCTCATCCTGCGCCAGTTGCTTAATCAATACCTCTGGCTCAGCGGCATAGCTGCGGCCAAAGATGGCGCGGGTTTTCTCATCTAGAAAACCGACAGAGTCACGGTCGTTGCCGCTACGGCCAAAGTAAGCGCGGTCCATGTCGTTGACCAGCGCAAAGATGCTGCGGCTGACAGAGACACGAGGGGTATGCTGATGCCCCGCCGCTTTCCAGGCTTCACGGTAGGCGCGGATCTGCTTCGCCTGCTGAATGTGGAACGGCTCGCCCGTTTCATCATCTTTCAGCGTCGAACTCTGCAGGTTCATGCCCATTTTCGCCGCCCACTCCGCCGTTGCGTTGGAGCCGGAGCCCCACCAGATACGGTCGCGTAACCCTTCAGACAGCGGCTCCGGGCGCAGCAGACCTGGCGGGTTCGGGAACATTGGCTGAGGGTTCGGCTTAGCAAAGCCTTCTCCGCGCAGCACCTCCAGAAACTCCTCGGTGTGACGACGGCCCATATCGGCATCGCTTTCCCCTGGTTTAGGTTCAAAACCAAAGTAGCGCCAGCCATCAATCACCTGCTCCGGTGAGCCGCGGCTCAGACCGAGCTGCAGACGACCGTTGGAGATCAGATCGGCCGCGCTGGCATCTTCCACCATATAGAGCGGGTTTTCGTAACGCATGTCGATTACGCCAGTGCCGATCTCAATCCGGCTGGTGCGTGCCGCGACCGCCGCCAGCAGCGGAAACGGTGAGCTGAGCTGACGGGCAAAGTGGTGGACACGGAAGTAAGCGCCATCGGCACCCAGCTCTTCCGCGGCAACCGCTAAGTCGATCGACTGCAGTAATACATCCTGCGCCGTGCGGGTGGCAGACTGTGAAGAGGGGGTCCAGTGACCAAAAGATAAGAAGCCGATATTTTTCATCTGTCATTCTCCTGACGGGGTAAACGCCCGTGGATGTAAGGCAATTTCTGATAGGCAAAGGTTACGCCCTCCGCGCTGCAACTGATAGTCAATATCTTTCAGCGCTATATTCAGGAATTTCGACATAGCCCGGCTGATTATCTGCTTTGCTTATTTATCCCCTGATGCAGCCCGATCTTCGCGCGGGGGGACTACCCTATCCTGACCGGGAGAAACCTGATGACTAACCGGCTCGCGCTGCCCATGTATGCGATTCACCCGCCCACCACCCGGGCGCTGATGCAGGCCATTAAGACGCTGCTGGCGCGGCGTGGCATAGAAGCGCAGCCGGTCTGGCCTGACGACCTGCAGGCACACTGGCAGGATGCGCATCTGCTGCTGAGTCAGACCTGTGGCTATCCACTGGTCACCCGGCTTACCGCGGTCCAGCCTGTCGGCACCTTTCACTATCGGGCGCCCGGCTGCAGCGGTCGCGACTATCGCAGCTGGCTGGTGGCGCGGGATAAACAGGCGACGCTGGCCGATTTCACTGACCAGCGGGCGGTGGCGAACAGCCTGGACTCTCACTCCGGCTATAACGCACTGCGGTTTGTCGCGGCGCGTCAGGGCGTCACCTTTTCTCAGCTCATCCTGAGCGGGGGGCATCGCCGGTCGCTGGCTGCGTTGCAGCAAGGCGATGCCGATATTGCTGCAATCGACTGCGTCAGCTGGGCGCTGCTGGCGCGTTATGAACCGGAAGCACTGGAGGGCCTGCATATTATCGGTGAAACACCCCTGGCACCCGGACTGCCGCTGATCACGGCAGCGTCAACCTCCTCCACCCGGCTGGCACATCTCCGGCTGGCGCTGCACCAGCTGGTGCAGGAGACGGCCTGGCGTGGCGTCTGCGACGACAATCTGATCGGCGGATTCAGCCCGGCAGAGCGGGACGATTATCAGATTGTGCTGGACTGGGAGCATGACGCGGCTGCGAAGGGCCTCCCCCGGCTTTAACGTTTTATACCCTTCCGGCCCGCCGCTCCGTCAGCGGAAGCCCTGCTCTGCCCGTTGGTGACGACCCGCATCGATCCTTTTCTGCTGACGTCAGCACTGGTAAGCCCGCTCACACCGCTTTAAGGTAGAGGTTTTCAGCAACGGGAGATGCAGATGCGCATTCTGATGGCAGGAGCCGGCGCGACCGGCGGATATTTTGGTGCCCGACTGGCTCAGGCGGGTCAGGACGTCACGTTTCTGGTGCGCGAACGCCGTTTTCAGCAGCTACAGATGAATGGACTGGTGTTACAGACGCCGCAGGGAACGGAAAAGCTGGAGCCGCAGCTGATCCAGGCCCGCTCGCTGAGCGGCCACTATGACCTGATCATAATTACCGTAAAGAGTTTTGCGCTTGAACAGCTCATGGAGGATATCGCGCCTGCGGTCGGCCCTGACACGCTGATCATGCCGATTCTCAACGGGATGCGACACATCGCGACACTGCAGCAGCGTTTCGGTGACAATAAGGTGATAGGCGGCCTGTGCAAAATCAACGCCACGCTGGGTGAGAGCGGTGAAGTGATCCAGATGACACCGCTGCATCAGCTTTACTACGGTGCGCTGGATGGCAATAACGATGCGCGCCTGCAGCGGGTTGACGCCGCCCTGCGCACCAGTCAGGTCGATAACCGCTTCAGCGATAACATTATGGATGAGCTGTGGGAGAAGTGGCTGCTGCTGAGTACGCTCGGGGCGGTCTGCTGCCTGGCGCGTGGCGATACGCAGCAGATACTGACCACCCGCGGGGGCGAAGCGCTGCTGCAGGGGATCTTCAGCGAGATTCTGGCGGTGATTTCCGCCGAAGGGTATCAGCCGCGTCCGGCCGTCACCGCCCGCATTTTTGAACTGCTGAATAACCCGGAGACCCCGATGACCTCCTCGATGTATCGTGACCTGACTCAGGGATTTGATATCGAAGCCGATCAGGTGATCGGTGACCTGCTGCTACGGGCAAAACGAAAAGGTCTGATGACTCCGCTGCTTAACGCGGTCGATGTGAATCTGCAGGTCTATCTGCAGCAGCGCTAAGCCGGATAGCGATAATCCGTTCTGACCGGGGCCGCATGGGTCCCGGCTGGCAAAAGAGTGAATGTGTAATGAGCAGCAGCAGTGTGGCAGGAAATTTTGTTACACTCGGCGCTTCATCTTTTGGAGAGTGCAATGACTTCCCGCTCCGTGACCCTTGATGATGTCGCGCAACTGGCCGGCGTCTCATACCAAACCGTTTCACGTGTTTTAAACCGTTCTGAACAGGTGTCAGCCCGCACGCGGGAAAGGGTTGAGGCGGCGATGCAGCAGCTCAATTATGTGCCTAATCGCGTGGCACAGCAGCTGGCAGGCAAGGCGACGCGCACGCTGGGTCTGGCTACCAGCGACCTGGCGCTGATGGCACCGGCTCAGATCGCCTCGGCGATCCAGCAACGGGCCGCCGCCGCGGGGTATCATCTGGTGATTGCGATGGAGAGCGGTCATGATGCGGCCGCTACCGTGAATGAACTGCTGGCGCAGCGGGTCGACGGACTGCTGATCAACCTGCCACTGGCGGCGGATGAGGCGCAGCAGATTCAGCTGTTGTGTGGCAGTAAGCCGGTGCTGTTTCTGGATGTCGAACCGCGTGCCGCGGTGGCGCAGTGTCAGTATCCGAACACCTCCGGCGCGCGTGCCGCGGTTGAACATCTGGTGGCGCTGGGTCATCGCCGGATTGGCCTGCTCAACGGGCCGCTGCGGTCGGTCTCGGCGCGTCAGCGTGAAGCGGCCTGGCTTCAGGCGCTGGCAGACCATCAGCTCACCCCGCACTGCTCTCTGCGCGGCGACTGGAGCGCGCAGTCGGGCTATCAGGCGCTGATGTCGCAGCTGCCGGACGCCCTGCCCCAGGCACTGCTGGTGGCGAACGATCAGATGGCGCTGGGTGCCATGCGGGCGTTGCATCAGTATGGCGTGGCGATTCCGGGCGAGATCTCGGTGATTGGTTATGATGATACCGCGGAAAGTGCCTGGTATCAGCCGCCGCTGACCACGGTGCGCCAGGATTTGCATTATCTGGGCGCGCAGAGCGTTGAGCGGATGCTGGCCCGGCTGCGCGGCGAAGAGGTTTCTGACGCTGCGCTGGAAACCACGCTGGTTATCCGGGAAACCACCGCCCCGCCGGCCGATAACTCGCTCGATTTAGCTGCGCTGTCCCAGCAGCTTCAGGCGATCGCCCGTCGGCTGTCCGGCCAGTAGCACCAGGCTTTCCCGCTGCCATAAAAAAACCCGCGCCACCGGGGTGGATGCGGGTCATCTTCAGTAACCGGAGCCGCTGCGCTCCGTTATCGGCTATCAGGCTTTAGGATGTTCACCCACGCCCATAGCTTTGATCTTTTTCGACAGCTCGCGACGCTCTTTCGAGAGGTCGGCGTTTTTGATGATGTACTCATCCACGCGATCTTCATAATCCACGCGCATGCTGGCAATGATCTCCTGAATAGCCTCAACGCTCATGCCCGGCTTGATGTATTCGCTCAGGTTGTCGAGCAGCAGAACGCGCTTCTGGTTGTCACGAATTTTCTTCTCGTTGTCGACAATTTCACGCTGCAGTTTGTTTTTGCGGCGGAACATACGCACGAACTCCAGTACGTCCTGAAATGACTGCTTGGCATTTTCCATGATGGCACCTTTCTTTAAGCCTGCTGACGCAGGGAGAGAGTCAAAACGATCAGCTTAGCGGCTAGCCCGCCAGGTAAGCAATTTTCACAGCTAAATTCAGACTGGCTCTTATCTTAGCGCAAAGAAACCCCGTTTCACATTAAGTCATTGTCTGAGGTGATTATTTGCGCAGCGCCATCCGCATCAGATCGGTCATCCGCTCCAGCTGTTTCGCCAGTTCCAGCGTCAGCCAGACGTAGCCGTAGATCGGCGTCTCCTCCAGCGCGTCGCTGCCCGCCTCCGCAATCAGACGCCGCAGTTCATCACTGATTTCGGTGAGTTCATGACTGTTGGCGACCACCTCTTCCGTTTCCCCCTCGATTGCCATGACGGAAAGCGCCCGCAGGGTGTTCTCGGTCATCTGCTGGGTGCGGCGTAAGGCGGGTGCGTTGAGCATAATCAGGTGGCTTTCACGCGACGCCCACCAGGCATTAATCTGCATCTCAATGGTGTAAACCATATTACGGTTAATGGTCTGAATGGCTTCAAGCACCGACTTCGGGATGCGCGTCTCTTTGCTGGACGGCTCCAGCAGCGACCGCATTTTGATGACGCTGCTCAGCAATTTGCCCAGCGGCTTGTTAAGGCGCGGCTTTTCGACCAGATTGGGTGAGAAACCGGCGTGGTAAATTTTTGCCATCTCCGCCAGCGTGTCAGAGAGCTGGATGCGCCAGTGGGTATAGGCGCGCTGCGCCCAGATAGCGGTGAACAGCAGCGCCATCAGCGACCCCAGAATCACATCCCCGCCGCGCCACAGCGCCATCGTGAAGTCACCGGTCGGTGCACCGACGACGACGCTGAGCGTAATCCCGATCAGCAACGCCATATAAGGGTGCTTGCCCAGCGTCAGGAAGCCACTGATGAACATGATCATGCCGCACCAGGCCAGCATCATCGGCATGGAGATCAGCTCCAGCTTCAGCGCAATCAGACCGGAAATCGAGCCGGCTACGGTGCCGCTGATGCGCTGCAGGGCGCGTGGAAAGACGTTTCCCCAGGTAGAGATGGGCCCCATCACCACCACCAGCGTAATCAGGGGCCAGGTGCCTTCAGGGATATGAGTGGCCCGGACAAAGATAAAGCAGAGCAAAAAGGCGATGGCAATGCGCACGCCATGGACGGCGCGATAGTGACGGTAAAACCAGAATTCCAGTTTTGAGATGGGTTTATCAGAACGCAAAGTGACTTTCCGGTTGCGGGATTATATTGTCGCTATCTTAACCCCGAACGGGGTTCAGGCTTAGCCTGCGCCCGCTATTTCCAGACCATTTTGACGTTATCTTACAAATATCAACATCCAGCTCACATTGCCGTCCGTAAATTAAAAACAATTTATTACTGCTCGTTAACCTTAACCGGCGCCGGATCAGACGGGAAGCGGCCCCCTTGTAAAAACGGGCAGCTCAGAGGCTGCCCGTTTCAGTGGTGAACCATTGACCGATCAGAACTTCTGTTTGAGATAGTCGGTCAGGCGGGTAATGACACCGGCGGGTTCAACCGCACTCAGCGCCACCAGCGGATAGTGGGCGATCTCCTGATCTTTATCCATCACCTGAATTTCACCAATCACCTCATTGGCTTTCAGCGGCGCCTCCAGATCTTTGCGGTCGATGACATATTTCGCTTTCACGTTCTGCACTTCACTGCGCGGCAGCGACAGATAGATATCCTCTGCAGTGCCGACCTCGACCTGATGTGGATTGCCGTACCAGACGTTTTCGCTGCCAATCTTCTTACCGGCGTGGAACAGCTGAACGGTATCGAAGGTGTTCTGGCCCCAGACCAGCAGTTTACGCGCCTGCTCTTCACGCCCTTTCGCGCTTTTCCCGCCCATCACGACAGCAATCAGGCGATGCTTACCCACCACGTTGGAGGCGATGATGTTAAACCCGGCCGTTTCCGTGTGGCCGGTTTTCAGCCCGTCGACATGGAGGTTATTGTCCCACAACAGACCATTACGGTTGTTCTGGGTGATGCCATTCCAGGTCAGGGTCTTCTCACTGTACATCGCGTAGAAGTCAGGCTCACCGTCAATAATCGCGCGGGAGAGTTTCGCCATATCCAGTGCGCTGGAGTACTGACCCGGCGCATCCAGACCGTGAACCGTTTCAAAATGGGTATTCTGCAGGCCGAGTTTCTCAACGTAGTGGTTCATCATGCCGACGAAATTCGCTTCGCTGCCTGCGACATAATCGGCCAGGGCCACACAGGCGTCATTCCCGGAATCAATGATGACCCCGCGGCTTAAATCCCGGACGCTCAGCTTATCGCCGGGCTTCAGGAACATCAGCGAGGAGCCTTTGAACACCGGATTTCCGGCCGCCCACGCATCTTTTCCCACCGTAACCATGTCGTCACGGCTGATTTTCTTCTGGTCAATGGCGCGGTCGACCACATAGCCGGTCATCAGTTTGGTCAGGCTGGCGGGATTGCGGCGCTCATCGGGATTACCGGCAGTCAGAACCTGCCCGGTCATGGCATCCATCAGCACCCAGGAAGCGGCATCAATCGCCGGCGGCGTCACAGGAAACGGGATCGCATCGGCCTGTGCCAGCGAGGCCCAAAAAACAGTAGCGGTAACGGTGAACAGCAGACGCCTTTTCAACACTTCATCCTTAATTACACGGGAGAGAAAATTTCTAAAACGAAACGGAAACAGCCGCACGTTTTACGGCAAAAGCGTTGTGAAGGTTTGAATAAATTGAAAAAAAGTATGAACCGGCGTGCCTCTGCGTTCTTGAGAAGAGCCCTTAACTTCAGGCGCGTAAGAATATGGTTTACCATAGAGACAGGCCCGGAACCGCTATAGCGGTTCGGTCACGCTGAATCATTAAGGCGTGTAACAGACAACCATCTTCACTCACCCTGCTGCGTGCAGAGGCGCAGAGAGCAGGTTTATCGCTTTCTGTTTTTTCACCCAGTGAACGCAATGAACGGATATGAAATTTGAAAAACGACCCCGGACAACCTACCTTCCTCTTTCACGATTACGAGACCTTCGGCACCAGCCCGTCGCGCGACCGGCCTGCTCAGTTTGCCGGGCTGCGCACTGACAGTGACTTTAATCCGGTGGGTGAACCCGAAGTCTTCTACTGCCGTCTGCCTGATGACTATCTGCCGCAGCCCGAAGCGGTGATGATTACCGGTATCACGCCTCAGGTGGCGATGACGCGCGGCGTGAATGAAGCGGAGTTTGCTGAACGTATCCATTCCCTGTTTACCACGGAACAAACCTGTGTGGTGGGCTACAACAACGTGCGCTTCGACGACGAAGTCACGCGCAATATCTTCTATCGCAACTTTTACGATCCCTATGGCTGGAGCTGGCAGAATGGCAATTCCCGCTGGGACCTGCTCGACGTGATGCGTGCCTGCTATGCGCTGCGGCCGGATGGCATCAACTGGCCAGAGAATGAGGAAGGCTTTCCCAGCTTCCGGCTGGAGCATCTGACCAAAGCCAACGGTGTGGCGCATGAAAATGCGCATGATGCGATGTCCGATGTGTACGCCACGCTGGCGATGGCGAAGCTGGTGAAAGAGAAACAGCCAAAGCTGTTTGAATTTTTGTTCACCCATCGTAACAAGAACAAGCTGATGACGCTGATCGATATCCCGCAGATGAAGCCGCTGGTGCATGTCTCAGGTATGTTCGGTGCCGCGCGAGGGAATACCAGCTGGATTGTGCCGCTGGCCTGGCATCCCGATAACCGGAATGCGCTGATCGTGGTGGATCTGGCGGGTGATATGTCACCGCTGCTGGAACTGGATGCCGCTGTACTGCGTGAGCGTCTCTATACGCCGAAAAACGATCTCGGCGATCTGCCCGCCGTGCCGGTTAAACTGGTGCATATCAATAAGTGTCCGGTTCTGGCCCCGGCCAGCACGCTGCGCCCGGAAGATGCTGCCCGGCTGGGCATCGATCGTCAGCACTGTCTGGCGAATCTGGCCCTGCTGCGCCAGCAGCCCGACGTGCGGGAGAAACTGGTGACGCTGTTTGCCGAAGCCGAGCCGTTTACGCCATCAGACGACGTGGACACGCAACTCTATGATGGCTTCTTCAGTGATGCGGATCGCGCGGGGATGAACATCATCCGCCAGACCGCCCCGGCGAATCTGCCTGCGCTGGACCTGACCTTCGAGAGTGCGCGGGTGACGAAACTGCTGTTCCGCTACCGGGCGCGTAACTTCCCCGGCACGCTGGATGATGCCGAGCAGCAGCGCTGGCTGCAGCATCGGCGTGAAGTGCTCAACAGCGATCGGGTGCAGGCGTTTATGCAGGAGCTGGAGTCGCTCGCCAGTCTGCATGAAGCCGATCCGGAAAAACTCGGACAGCTGAAAGCGCTCTATCTCTACGCGCAGGATCTGGTCTCCTGAATCCTGAATGCCGCCCGGCATCCTCAGCCGGGTCCGGCACCGGGCTGTGTCGTGGATTACAGCAGTGTCCACGCCAGCCAGGTCAGGGCAAAGCCGCTCAGCCCCATTAAGGTGGTCAGTACCGTCCAGGTGCGCAGACCGTCAGCCACTGACAGCCCAAGATAGCGCGTCACCACCCAGAAACCTGCGTCATTGACATGTGACAGTCCCAGCCCGCCAAAGCAGGCCGCCAGCGTCACCAGTACCCGCTGCATGTCCGATACGCCGGTCACCGCCTGCGTCAGCAATCCGCTGGTCGTCAGGATCGCCACGGTGGCGGAGCCCTGTGACGCACGCAGCGCCAGCGACAGGATAAACGCCGCAGGCACCAGCGGCAGATGCAGCGTCTCAAGCGTGACCGCCAGCGCTTTGCCGACGCCCGACTCCACCAGCACTTTGCCGAAAGCGCCACCGGCACCCGCCACCAGTATCACACTGGCGGAGGTGGGGATCGCCCGGCCGGTCAGGTCTTCCAGCTTATCTTTGCTCCAGCCACGGCGTACCCCCAGCAGCCAGGCCGCCAGCCCCAGAGCAATCAGCAGAGCAATGGGCGGGGTACCGATGACGGTCATCACGCTCCGCAGCAGATTGCCCTCATCCATCAGGGTGTGGGACAGCGTGCCCAGCACGATCAGGACAATCGGCACCACAATCAGCCCGCTGATGGTCAGCGCGCCAGGCGGTGCGGGTTCATTCTTCTTTTCCTGGCCCTCGGGTTTTGCCATCTGCAGCTGTTCGAGCACGTCCACTGACAGATGATAGTGGCGACGGTTCATCACCTTCGCCACGTAGTAGCCGATGATCCCGACCGGAATCGAAATGGCGATACCCAGCATCATCAGCCAGCCCATGTCGGTGTGCAGGATCCCCGCGGCGGCGGCGGCACCGGGATGGGTCGGCAGCGCCACGTGCACCGTCAGCATCACGCCCGCCATCGGCAGGCCAAACTTCAGGGGTGAGACCCGCGCCACTTTGGTAAATCCATAGATCAGCGGGATAACAATGATGAAGCCCACTTCAAAAAAGACCGGGATTCCGAGGATAAAAGCCGCCATGGTCAGGGCCGCCACGGTCCGTTTTAACCCCAGCGTTTTACTGAAACGCTGCGCCAGCGACTCGGCGCCCCCAGAGGCTTCGATGATCGCGCCGAGCATGGCACCGAGAACGATAATAATGGTGATGTGACCGAGCAGCCCGCCCATACCGGTAACAATCGTCTCCATGATTTTTTCGGCCGGGATGCCCGTGGCGATCGCCACCAGCAGACTGACAATTAACAGGGCGACAAACGGATGGACTTTAGCTTTGATCACCAGCAGCAGCAGGATCACAATGCTGGCGGTCGCTATCGCTAACAGCAGTGCGGTGGACATAGTAAGCCTCAGAAATGTTTATATTTTTTAGGTTATCGGGGTACAGGGAGAGCAGGTGCAGGGCCGGAAAAAGGGCAAGCCGCTCCCTGCCGGTGCCGGAACACCGGTTTTTTACAGCGCGTTAAATCAGGCTTTTATCTTCCAGGGCGCAAACCAGCCCAGCCCCTCGGTAGTGCGACCGCGCGGGATATACTCGCAGCCCACCCAGCCGCTATAGCCGACTTTATCCAGCAGCGAGAAGAGATACGGATAATAGATTTCACCCTCATCCGGCTCATGACGGTCCGGTGCTGAGGCAATCTGCACGTGGGCATAGCGCCCGGCATAGTGACGAATCAGGTGCGTGAGATTGCCATCCACACGTTGTGCGTGGAAAAGGTCGAGCTGAGTAAAGACATTAGGGCGATCGATCTGTTCTGCCATCTCCAGCGTCTGATACTGGCTGGCGTAGAGATAACCCGGTTTGGTGGTCGGATTCAGGGCTTCAATCAGCAGATTGATGCCGTGCGGCGCGAAGCGCTCCGCGGCATAACGCATGTTGTGAATGAAGGTGTCGGCATAGCGCTGACGGTCAGCACCCGGCGGCACGGTGGCCGCCATGACATGCACCTGCGGGCAGTTCAGCGCCAGCGCATAGCTCAGGGCGCGATCGATGTCTGCCCTGGCATCCGCTTCCCGGCCAGGAATGGCGGTGACGCCCCACTCACCCGCTGCGACGTTGCCGGGGGCGGTATTAAAGAGCACGAGCTGTAGCTGATGCTCATCCAGCCACGTTTTGATCTGGCTGGCGGGATAGTCATAGGGAAACATAAACTCTACGGCGCGGAAGCCCGCATCAGCCGCCGCCGCGAAGCGCTCCGCGAACGGCAGTTCCGTAAACAGGGTGGTCAGGTTAGCAGCAAACTTTGGCATTATCGGCTCCTTAATTCCGCCACTTCGGCAGCATTGAGATAACGAATGGGCCGGTCACCCAGCGTAAAGATTAACCGGGCCGTTTCTTCCAGTTCTTCTGTGTTATCGGCGGCTTCCTGCAGTGATTTTCCCACCACTACCGGGCCATGATTCGCCAGCAAAAAGGCGCGATAGCGGGGGGCCAGCCGCGCCAGATCCTCCGCCAGTCGCCCATCGCCGGGCTTATAGTAGGGCACGACCGGCACATCCCCGACACGCATCACCACATAGGGGGTGAACGGCCGGATACAGTTGTCCGTGTCCAGCCCCTGCAGACAGGAGAGCGCCGTCAGGTAGTGGCTGTGCAGATGCACCACCGCCCGGCAGTCGGAATTATTCAGGTAGAGCGCGCGGTGGAAAGCGATCTCTTTGGAGGGTTTGTCGCCAGAGAGCCACTCCCCCTCCGGCGTCACTTTTGCCAGCCGATCAGCCTGTAACTCGCCGAGGCACGAGCCGGTCGGCGTCGCCAGCAGATTACCGTCTTCAAGCAGCAGGGAGAGGTTGCCCGCCGAACCGGTGGCATAGCCGCGCTGAAAAAATGAGGCCCCCAGCCGCACCATCTCATCACGCGCCTGCTGCTCAGTTAAAGAGAAAGATTCAGTCATAGGTAAACTCCGTTTGCGCGCGGCGGAAAAAGTCTTCGTCGCCAAAATTCCCCGACTTCAGTGCCAGAGAGAGCGGCTGGTGGATATCACGCACCCAGGGCACGCCCGGCGAAATTGTCGGGCCGATGTGAAAGGCGGTCACGCCCAGGCTCTGCGCGACCACACCGGAGGTTTCTCCCCCGGCCACAATAAAGCGCTGCCAGCCGCGCCGTTTCAGCTCCCGCGTCACGGCGGCAAACAGCTGCTCAACGGCCTCACTGCTGCGCTGCGCACCATAGCGCTGCTGGATCGCCTGCAGCTGCTGTGCGTCGGTGGTGGCATAAAGCAGCGGAGCCAGAGAGTGCTGGCTGTTGGCTTCTGTCCAGTCACAGAGCTGGCGGGCATACTCATCCACACTCTGCAGGCAGGCTTCGACCTGCACTTCGCAGGCCGGTGCCTGCTGGCGATAGAGGCTGACCTGCCGGCAGGTCATCTGCGAACAGGAGCCGGACAGCACCACGGCGCGCCCACCCTGCGGACGCCCTGCCTGCTCTGCCTGAGCATCCGCCCCGGCTCTCGCCCACTGCCGCGCCAGACCGATAGCCAGCCCGGAACCGCCGGTCACCAGCCGCAGATCGCTGAGGGCCGCGCCCAGCGTCAGCAGATGCTGGTGATGCAGCGTGTCGATCACCACGTAGCTGACGCCCTGCTCTGCCAGCTGATGCATCGCCTGCCGGACGGAGTCGGCGCCCTGGTCGACCTGTGCGGCCGCGATCAGTCCGGCTTTGCCCGTCGCCTGTGACGTCATCAGACGCAGCAGGTTGCTCTCGCGCATGGGCGTAACCGGATGATGGCGCATCCCCGACTCCGACAGCAGCTGGTCACCAACAAACAGATGGCCCTGATAGACCGTGCGGCCATTGACCGGCAGAGCCGGACAGATAACGGTCTGCGTCTCACCCAGCGCCTTCATCAGGGCTTCGGTCACCGGACCAATATTGCCCTGGGCGGTGCTGTCGAAGGTGGAGCAATATTTAAAATAGAAGCGCTGGCAGCCCTGCTGCTGTAACCATGCCAGCGCAGCCAGCGACTGAGCAACCGCCTGCTCTGCCGGACAGGAGCGACTCTTCAGGCTGATCACCATCGCCTGGGCATCGGTGGCGATTTCACCGCCGGGAATGCCGTTGAACTGAATGGTGCTCAGCCCGTTCTGCACCAGAAAGCTGGCGATGTCGGTGGCACCGGTAAAATCATCTGCGATTACACCAAGACGCATCATCCCTCCTCCTTCGCCTGCGGCAGCGTTATGCCGCTGAAGATCTTGATCACGGCGCTGTCATCCTCACGACCATAACCGGCGTTGCTGGCTTCGGTGAACATAGTAAGCGCGGTGGAGGCCAGCGGCAGCGGAAAATGCAGTGCTTTGGCGGTGTCGGCCACCAGGTTAAGATCTTTCACAAAGATATCGACAGCCGATTTCGGGCTGTAGTCACCGTCTACCACATGCTTCATACGGTTCTCGAACATCCATGAATTACCCGCAGCGTTGGTGACCACTTCATACATCGTTTCCAGCGGAATGCCTGCCCGTGCCGCCAGCGCCATCGCTTCTGCCCCCACCGCGATGTGAACGCCCGCCAGCAGCTGATGGATGATTTTGACGGTGGAGCCCGCCCCGATCTCACTGCCCACGCGATAGACTTTGGCCGCGACCGCATCCAGTACCGGTTGCAGCTGGCTAAACGCCGCCTCACTGCCGGACGCCATGACCGTCATCTCACCGCTGGCCGCTTTGGCAGCCCCGCCGGAGACCGGTGCATCGAGCATCAGCAGCTGATATTGCGCCAGCTGCTGCTCAATCTGCTGCGCGTCGCTGGCTGACAGCGTGGATGAGACCATCACCACGGTCCCCGGACGCAGCTTTGCCGCCAGGCCATTTTCACCAAACAGAACCGCGTTCACCTGCTGTGCATTGACCACCAGCAGCAAAACAGCATCGAGCTGGTCAGCAAAGGCAGATGCCGAGGGCTGCGCATCGCGCGCACCTGCCCGTCGCAACGTCTCAAGTGCGGCCGGATTTAAATCGACGCCCCAGGTGTTGAGACCGGCGCGCAGGCAGGATTGTGCAGCCCCCATGCCCATGGATCCTAACCCGATAACACAGATGTTCTTCGCTGGCACGTTACGCCCCCTGTTAAATTAAGTGATTATTTGTTTGTTACTGTTAATCGTGCCAGCATCCGGCGGCTGAAAATGTGTCACGTCTCACAAAAAACATCACAGCTTCGTCAGAGAACAATTTTTAACACGGTCGGGCTTCCGTGTTCTGTCTGGGAATCTGAACATACTCTCAGCCCTGACCCTGTGATTATCTGTTCTGATAAACCATGAAATACTCTACAATGTGAAAAAATGGTAAATAGCAGGAGCAGGTATGATTCCGGTTGAACGTCATCAACAGATCCTTGCCTTGGTGGCCGATCGTGGTGTGGTGAGCATCGCCGAGCTGACGGAGCGGCTGGGGGTCTCACACATGACGATACGTCGTGATGTGCAGAAACTGGAGGAACAGGGTGCGGTGCTGTCAGTCTCCGGCGGCGTACGCACTGCCGATCGGCTGGCGGCTGAGCCTTCACATCTCACCAAAAGTACCCTCTTTAACGATGAGAAATATGCGATTGGCCGCGCCGCCGCCCGGCACATTCCCCGCAATAGCTGCATCTATCTGGATGCCGGCACCACCATGCTGGCCCTGGCGAGAGAGGTAGTGGATCGTGATGATTTACTGGTGGTGACCAACGATTTCATGGTCGCGAATCTGTTAATGGAGGGCAGTCAGTGCAGAGTGATCCACACCGGCGGAACGGTCTGCCGGGAAAACCGCTCCTGCGTCGGCGAATCGGCAGCAAGAAGCCTGCGTCATCTGGCGATTGATATCGCGTTTATCTCCGCCTCCTGCTGGGGACCGCGAGGCCTGTTTACGCCCGATGAAGATAAGGTCACCGTGAAGCAGGCGGTCAGCGAGGTGAGCAGTAAGCGCGTGCTGCTCAGTGACAGTTCGAAGTACAGCCGGATAGCGACGTTTCTGGCGTTGCCGCTGGAGAGGTTTGATCAGATCATTACCGACAAAAAGTTGAGTGAAGCGGCGCTGGAACAGTTAAATGCGGGGAGCTGGGAGCTGGTACTGGCAGGTTAGGTTATTGCCGCCTTCCCGGAAGAGCCGGAAAGGCGGCAACGCCGTCGCGATTAAATCTCTTCGCTGAACTGCGGCACCGGATTACGGAAGCTGCGGGTCACGAAGGCCAGGTAGATAATCCCGATGGCGGCCCAGATCAGGCCCAGCACCATAGAACTCTCTTCCAGGTTCACCCACAGCGCACCGACCGTCAGCGCACCGAGCAGCGGCAGCAGCAGATACTGAACGTGATCTTTCAGCGTGCGGTTACGCTTCTCACGGATCCAGAACTGCGCGATCACCGACAGGTTCACAAAGGTAAACGCCACCAGCGCACCGAAGTTGATCAGCGCCGTCGCCGTGACCAGGTCGAAGTTAATCGCCATCAGCGCAATCGCGCCCACCAGCAGCACGTTGAGCGACGGGGTACGCCATTTTGGATGGATGTAACCGAAGAAACGCTCCGGGAACACGCCATCACGACCCATGACATACATCAGGCGCGAAACGCCCGCATGCGCCGCCATACCGGATGCCAGCACCGTGACCACCGAGAAGATCAGGATGCCGACCTGCAGCGCTTTACCCGCGACGAACAGCATGATTTCAGGCTGTGACGAGTCCGGGTCCTGGAAACGGCTGATGTCCGGGAAGTAGAGCTGCAGGAAATAGGATGCCGCGATAAAGATCACACCACCGATCAGCGCCGTCAGGAAAATCGCGCGCGGGATGGTGCGTTCTGCATCTTTGGTCTCTTCCGACAGCGAACTGATGCCGTCAAAGCCGAGGAATGAGAAGCAGAGGATCGTCGCACCGGTAATCATCGGCACCACATGCGCATTCTCAGACCAGAACGGTCTGCTGCTCACCAGCGTGCCTGAACCCACGCCGCTTGCCACACCGTAGATCACCATACCGGTGATACCGAGCATAACAACAACCTGCAGCACCACAATGACGCTGTTGAAGTTGGCGACCGTTTTGATGCCCTTGAGGTTAGAGAGCGTCATGAAACCGACCAGCAGTACCACAAAAATCCACGACGGGATGCCGGGCACCAGCGACTCAAAGTAGTTTTTTGCCAGCAGGATGTTGATCATCGGCATGAACAGGTAGTCCAGCAGGGATGACCAGCCAACCATAAAGCCGACGTGCGGACTGATTGCCTTCTGAGCGTAGGTATAAGCGGAGCCCGCAGAGGGGAAGCGGCGTACCAGCTTACCGTAGCTCACGGCAGTGAACAGAATCGCAATCAGCGCGAAAGCATAAGCAGTGGCAACGTGACCATCGGTCAGACCAGAAACAATACCAAAGGTATCGAACAGGGTCATAGGCTGCATGTAGGCTAAGCCCATCATGACGACCGGGAGTAACGTTAGCGTTTTTTTGAGTTGCGCACGCTGCGGTGCGGCGGAGGTATTAAGCGACATGCTTCAGTCCCCCATGTGCGACAACCTGGCTGGGCTGGGTCACAGGGCAACTGCGCATTAAGCGACAGGGAGTAGGGTTAGCGGTTAACGCGGCGCCGTAATCATCACGAAAACGCGTGCCAGCATTGACTGGCAGTGTGGTAAACATCCCCATCTTTGTAATCCTCAATCTCACGCGTGTGCGTGTTTTCAGTGTTTATCTATCCGGGTGCGTGCCCGGCCTCGGTTAAGTCAGCAAAAATGCTCTGTTAAAACTGAATGCAAAAAAATAACCGGCGCTTAAAGCGTCGGTTATCGTCTGATTTTGCAGGCCGCGTATTCTGCCCAACCACGGGCAGAAATTCAAGCCGTCGGGGCATCATAAGCAAAAAAAGCAATTCAGATTAGCGATTAACGCCCCGGTCAGGCATTTTTCAGCATCCAGTCAATTTCCGTGGCGGTGATCAGCCGTTCAAACTGCATCAGCTCATGGTGTTTGCAGCTGTGCCAGACGCTGGCAAAGCGTTCGCCGAGTAACTTCTGCAGCGGATAGCTGCTGTCAAATTCATACAGGGCATCGCTCTGCCGGATCGGCAGGGCCAGGCCTTCCGCATGATGCCCGTTGCCGGTCACCGGCTGCGGCAGCGGCAGTTGCGTATCCAGTCCGTGCAGCATACCGGCAAGAATAGCAGAAACCACCAGATAGGGGTTGGCATCCGCCCCCGCCACCCGATACTCAATGCGATGGTTATCGATATCTCCGCACGGCACACGCAGCGCGACGGTGCGATTGTTATGGCCCCAAGAGGCCTGTAACGGCACATACGCATCCGGCACAAAGCGGCGATAGGCATTCACGTTGGGCGCCAGCAGTGCCATCGACGCCGGCATCAGGTCGATCATGCCAGCCAGCGCCCGCTTCATCAGCGGCGAATCACTGCCGTCGTCACAGGCGAAGGCGTTATGATCGGCGGCATCCAGCATGCTGATGTGCACATGCATCCCGCTGCCCGCGTACTCTTCATAGGGCTTAGCCATAAAGGTGGCGGTCATACCGTGGTTCTCCGCCACCTGCCGGATCAGCCGCTTAAGCTGCACCGCATGGTCGCAGGCGCGCAGCACGTCGCGGGTATGATGCAGGTTGATTTCAAACTGTCCGGGCGAGGCTTCCGCCAGTGCGCCATCGGCCGGTATCCCCTGCTGACGCGCCAGATCGTCAATATCACGCAGCACATCCGCAAAGTGGTCGAGATTATCGACCGAATAAACCTGGCTCTGCATGTTGCGTTCATCACTGCCCGGCGCACAGGGCGGCTGGATGAACCCTTCAGCATCGCGCTTTTTGTCAACCAGATAGAACTCCAGCTCTACCGCTACCACCGGAAAAAGGCCTCGGTTGCGCAGCTGTTGCCACAGCCGGTTGAGGACATTTCGGGGTTCAACGTCAAAGGGAGTACCATCTTGGTTGCACATGGTTAACAGCAGCTGCGCAATGTGTTGAGGATCGGAGGCGGAGGGAACTAAGGTGCCGCTGACCGGCAGGCAGAGATTGTCGGGTTCGCCCAGTGACTGGCCAAGTCCCGCTTCTTCCACCGTATTGCCGAGGATATCCATGGCGAATACCGAGGCGGGGAAATAACACCCTTTTTCCAGCTTGGGCAGCGCGGAGACCGGAATGCGCTTGCCGCGAAACACACCATTTAAATCATTTAACAGGATGTCGACATACTGCGTTTCAGGATGGCGCTCCAGCCAGGTTTTCACCTCAAGCTGGAACGCGCTGGTTCGTTTCTCTTCACTGTGAAGCGTGAAGTCTTCCACTTCTACCAGGTTAGTCATGATCTCACCCGCCCCTATAAGGTTTGCGTAATGCTCAAAATAACGGCCACACCACTAACATAGCGCCAACATAAAAAGTGTGCAAATGTAACAAATCTGTTTGAAGAACAAACAGCAGATTGCTAGATTGAAAAAATATTGAACACTTAACCGCCAGACGTGCCCTTTCGGTAGATATTTCGAACAGCGAAGCGAGGACGTGAGATGGGCATTATTTTTGACAAGCCGTTGATTGGCGTAGTGATGTGCCAGAAGGATACCGGCGGTCATCCGACTCAGACGGTGCATAACAAATATTGCGATGCACTCGTTCAGGCAGGAGGCGTACCGCTCGCCCTGCCCCACAGTCTGATTAACGCCCCTCATCTATTAGAAAACGCTATGGCTGTGCTGGATGGTCTGCTGCTGACCGGCAGTCCCAGCAATATCGAACCCTGGCACTATGGCGAGGCCGGTGAGGAGCCGCACGCCGATCCGGTTCGTGACCGCCTCGCCTTTCAGCTGATCACCTGGGCCACCAGCAACAAAATGCCGATGTTTGGCATCTGCCGGGGAATGCAGGAGCTGGTGGTGGCGAATGGCGGCAGCCTGTGGCGGGATCTCAGCGCCCGGCCTGACGTTCAGCGTCATCATGAAGATGAGACGCGCCCCCTGGCTGAGCAGTATGCGCCGGTGCATCAGGTGACCGTCGAACCGGACGGCGTGCTGGCGACGCTGTTTGCCGACAGCACCCTGGAGGTCAATTCTCTGCATCATCAGGGCATCCGCGAGCCGGGACCGCAGCTGCGCATCGAAGCACGCGCAGCCGATGGTCTGGTCGAAGCCGTGAGCCTGCGTCATCACCCTTTCGCCCTGGCGGTGCAGTGGCATCCCGAGTGGCAGCCGGAAACGACGCCGGGATCGCACGCGCTGTTCAGCGGATTTATTCAGGCTGCCATTGATTATCACAGGGGAAAAGACGATGAGTGATGCCACGCTGGCACCGGGACGGCGGCTGGCGGAGATCCGGCAGACGCTGGGGCTGTCGCAGCGCCGCGTGGCTGAGCTGGCCGGATTGACCCACAGCGCAATCAGCACCATCGAACAGGATAAGGTCAGCCCGGCGGTCAGCACCCTGCAGAAACTGCTGAAGGTCTATGGTCTCTCCCTGTCGGAGTTTTTCTCCGATCCCAGGCCGGATGCAGAGCCGAAAATTATCGTCCGGCCCGGCGAACTGCTGGAGATTGGCAGTCAGGGGGTCTCGCTGAAACTGATCGACAACGGTAAAGCCCAGCGATCGCTCGGGATGCTGCTGGAAACTTACCAGCCCGGTGCCAGTACCGGTGAGAAGCTGCGTCATCCTGGTGAAGAGACCGGTACGCTGCTGGAGGGGGAAATTATCCTGATGATCAACGGGCAGCGCTTTCATCTCTCCGCCGGAGAGAGTTATGTGATTGATACCGGCTTACCGCACAGCTTTACCAACAGTGCCGATATCCCCTGTCGCATCGTCAGTGCCCACACGCCCGCTAACTTTTAGGCGCATTCAGGAGGTTGTTATGAATTATGTGGAGAGTTATTACGCGGCAACTGCCAATGCCCATGAACCCTGGCCGACGTTACAGGAGAGCATCCAGTGCGACGTCTGCATTATTGGCGGCGGCTTTACCGGCCTCTCTGCGGCGCTGCATCTGACCGAAGTTGGCTATGACGTGGTCGTGCTAGAAGCCGCACGCATCGGCTTTGGTGCCAGCGGACGTAACGGCGGCCAGGTGGTCAACTCCTACAGCCGCGACGTGGATGTGATTGAGCAGCGCTACGGCAAAGAGAGCGCCCGCATGCTGGGCAGCATGATGTTTGAAGGCGCAGCGATCATCCGCGATCGCATTGATCGTTACGCGATTGACTGCGATTACCGGCCCGGCGGCATCTTTGCCGCCCTGAACGCACGCCAGATGGCACATCTGCAGAAACAGAAAACCCTGTGGCAGCAGTATGGCAATCACGATCTGGAGCTGCTCGATGAACGGGGGATCCGCCGCGAAGTGGCGACCGAACGTTATGTCGGCGGGCTGCTGGACCGGCGCGGCGGCCATCTGCATCCCCTGAACCTGGCGCTGGGCGAAGCGGAAGCGATACGGCGACATGGCGGACGTATCTACGAACAGTCTGCGGCCCTGAAGGTGATTTATGGCTCACCGAATCGGGTAAAAACCGCCCAGGGTGAGGTCAGCGCCACCTTTGTCATCTTCGCCGGTAATGCCTATCTCTCGCCGCAGCTTGAGCCGCGACTGAGCAGGAAAAGCATGCCGTGTGGTTCACAGATTGTGGTTACCGAGCCGCTTTCACCCGATCAGGCGTTGTCGCTGCTGCCTAACAACTACTGCGTGGAAGATTGTAACTACCTGCTGGATTATTTTCGTCTGACCGCGGATAACCGGCTGCTCTATGGCGGCGGCGTGGTCTATGGGGCACGGGAACCGGCAGATATTGAAGCGTTGATCCGCCCCAAACTGCGCCGCACCTTCCCCCAGTTGCAGAACGTCAGGCTGGACTTTAGCTGGAGCGGCAATTTCCTGCTGACGCTCTCGCGCATGCCGCAGTTTGGCCGGCTGGAGAACAATGTTTATTTCATGCAGGGTGACAGCGGTCATGGCGTGACCTGCACCCATCTCTCCGGCAAGCTGATCAGTGAAGTTTTACGCGGCGATGCTGAGCGTTTTGACGCCTTTGCCCGCCTGCCGCATCTGCCCTTTCCCGGCGGCAGACGCTTTAAGGTGCCGCTGACGGCGATGGGCGCGGTGTGGTATGCGCTGCGGGATCGGCTGGGGGTATAAGGTAATTTGTTGCCCCACCCTCACTAAGACCTAATCATGCGGTGTTGCTATTGATACCTGGATATTTAAACGCCCGGAGAGGCAGGAAATGTGTAACGCAGAGTAGATTGCCCCACTGAATCAAATACGCTTTGCGCGCAGTTTCACTTACGGCCAGGCGTGACTGAGTCGCCAGGCGTTAATTTTTCACATGAACGTGCCTGGATGTTTTTCAACCGGTAGCAGGCTCATCTTTTTTTCTGCTTAAGCGGAATACCTATTGCATGCCTGAAAAGCGCAGTCTTCGCACATCCAAATCCTGCTCCAGATGCACATAACCCCTCTCTGCATGAACTGGGAAAATGGCCTTAACAATTTCTTGATCCTGGCGCTGCCAGGTG
>NZ_PUGA01000034.1:0-66181 GCF_003236725.1 Pantoea sp. ARC270 | reverse complement strand
GCGGCGGCCGATATCGCCAGCCGCGTCAGTGGCGTGAAGCACGTCACCACTGCCTTTACCCTGCTGAAGTAATGCGTAAGACGCAAAAAAGGCGGCCATGGCCGCCTTTTTTATTGCCTGAGGATCAGACCGGGATGTCGATGACCAGTGCCCGGGTCGCCGTTTTCGCCGTCAGCGTCAGCAGCGACTCTTCCTGCAGAAAGGCACCATCGCCGCACCCGAGCGTTTCCCGATGCGCCGCACCCGATCGGGCTTCCAGCGAACCGTGAATCGACTGCAGATAGGCGCGCGGCCCCTGCAGATGCAGCGCGTGCTGCTCGCCCGGCGCCAGTTCGACCTGATGGATCCACACCTGCTGACGCAGTTGCAGGCTCTCATCCACGCCATCCGGCGAGGCGATCAGCTGAGAGGTACGGCCCGCCATCAGGGCCAGTTTCTGCATCCGCGGATTCTCACGCTCCGGGCAGGCGGCCAGCCACAGCTGCATACGGGTCAGCGGGCGCTCTTTGCTCAGGTTGATTTCGGTGTAACTGACCCCCGGCTGGGCTGAGAGCAGCAGCGCCTCCCCTTCCTGCACGCTGATCGTGTTGCCTTCGCTGTCGCGATACTCCGCTTCGCCCTGCAGCACGATGTTAAGCACATCGACCTGCGGATAGGTGCGCGGCTGAAAGGCGGCCCCTGGTGCCAGCACTTCCTGATTCAGTACGCGCAGTGACGCGTAGCCCATCAGTTTTGGATCAAAATAGTGGCCAAAAGAGAAACTGTAGCGGGCCTGCAACCAGCCAAAGTCGGCCTGGCCACATGCGGACGCACTGCGTGTCGTTATCATTATTTACCTCCGGCATCCGGTGACGAGGATCGGTCACGGACTCTATGCACACATGGTAAAAGTCTGGACGCCGGATTGTTAGCCAGTTAATCTGCCGGGCATGTTCAAATTTCCTGACAGAGAAACGGGATGGCTAAAGAGCGTGCGTTAACCCTTGAATCGTTACGCGTAATGGATGCGATTGATCGACGTGGTAGTTTTGCGGCGGCGGCCGATGAGCTGGGCCGCGTGCCCTCTGCACTCAGCTATACCATGCAGAAGCTGGAAGAGGAGCTGGATGTGGTGCTGTTTGACCGCTCCGGCCACCGCACCAAATTTACCAACGTGGGACGCATGCTGCTGGAGCGCGGCCGGGTGCTGCTGGAAGCGGCCGACAAACTCACCACCGATGCCGAAGCGCTGGCGCGTGGCTGGGAAACCCATCTGACCATCGTGACCGAAGCGCTGGTGCCCATCGACGCCCTCTTTCCGCTGGTGACGCGCCTGGCCGACAAAGCCAATACCCAGTTTTCGCTGGTCACCGAAGTGCTGGCGGGGGCATGGGAGCGGCTGGAACAGGGACGGGCCGATATCGTCATCGCCCCCGATATGCATTTCCGCGCCTCAACCGAGATCAACACCCGCAAGCTCTACACCATGATGAGCGTCTATGTCGCCAGTGCCGACCATCCGATCCATAACGAGCCGGAACCGCAGTCTGAAGTGACGCGGGTGAAATACCGCGGCATTGCGGTGGCGGATACCGCGCGTGAGCGCCCGGTGCTGACCGTGCAGCTGCTGGATAAGCAGCAGCGCCTGACCGTCAGCAGCATGGACGACAAGCGCCGTGCGCTGCTGGCGGGTCTGGGCGTGGGAACCATGCCCTATCCGCTGGTGGAGCAGGATATTGCGGAAGGCCGCCTGCGGGTCGTGAGTCCGGAATATACCCGCGAGGTCGACATTATTATGGCGTGGCGGCGGGACAGCATGGGCGAGGCCAAAGCGTGGTGCCTGCGTGAGATCCCGCGCCTGCTGGCGAAGAAAAACTGACGGCGGCAGAGCCTCGCGTTAAGAGCGGCTCAGGCAATCCATCGCCACCGCTCTGAAACTGCTGAAGTCAGTGCTCTCCCGCAGGCGGATCATCGCCCTTTCCCGCAGAAACGTGACAAACAGATCGTAGATCGCCATCGCCTCTTCATATTCGCTTTTGCTGATCGCCAGCAGGAAAATCACATAGGCGGTGTCGTCGCCCCAGGCGATGCCCTGCGGGGCCAGCACGGTGTAGACCACGGTTTTCTTCGCCAGCAGCCCCAGCGAGTGCGGCAGCGCAATGCCTTCGCCGAGCATGGTGCTGACAATCGCTTCGCGCTCCTCCACCGACGGATAGAAAGCAGCGTCCACAAACCCCTCCGCCTCCAGCTGATCGCACAACTGCCGGAACAGTTCAGACTGGGTCATTGGCCTGTCGACGATATGAAAGTGCTGAGCATCAAAATATTTCGTCAGCATATAGGGACGGGTACGATCCACCAGCACCAGCTTGCCGATCTGCTCCAGCTGAAACCCGGTGGGAAACGGTGACATCACCACCACCGGTTTCTCTTTTTCGCTGAGCCGGATGGTCGAGATCACAAAGTCCTCATCGATGCGGCTGCGCGCCTCATATTCACGCTGAGAGAGGCGTGCCGTCACCTTCAGCTGCGGGTATTTGCGCAGCAGCATCGCCTCAATCATCCGCAGCGTCGAGTTACCGCTGTCGCAGACCAGCAGCACCTGGGGATGACGCTGATAGCCCACGTCATAGTGGCGCTCCAGCCCGACACCGATGTGCAGCACCAGAAAGCCAATCTCATTCTCGCTGATGACGTAAGGGGTATATTTCCCCCAGCTGGTCACCGCCGCTAAGGTGACATCATAGGCCATGGGGTAGTGCTGCTTGATATTGCTGAGCAGCGGGTTAGGAATATGGATCTGGTAGCGCACCCGGGTGATCATGGTCTTGATATGGGTAAGCAGATCGGCACGCAGTTGCTGATCGTTCTGCAGATTAAAGTTGTAGTAGGTGTTGATGAAGCTGAGCAGGTAATCCACCAGCGCATCGGCGTCATCCGCATTGATGGCGCTGGGGGCGATAGCCTGAATACGCCGTGCCGCAATGTTGACCCGCAGCCAGTTCTCTTCAGCCGGTGAGATCGGTTTACTGACCAGCGGGCGCATCAGCGTAATCAGCTGGTGCGCCGCTTCGCGCACGTCATCCCCAATCTCCTCAGCGCCCGGATCGTTAAGCGGATAGCCTTCGCTGATACGGCGCACCGCCACCGCACAGTAGATCCGCAGATAACGTTCTCCCTCATCGCTGAGGCGGATATTGTGTTCAGCAAAGCAGCGTTGCAGCAGCGGCTGGAGGGTTTCCAGCATACCGCTGTTGAGCGCTTCAATGGTCAGCAGCGGACTCTCCGGCTGTGACTGATCGATTTGCCACAGCAGATCGGTCAGGCAGGTTCGGATCGCCACTTCGCTGCCGAACAGCTTCATGCCGTAGTGAGGCTTGCTTTCAATCGTCAGGTGATAGCGTCCCAGCCACTCGCGCACTTCCGCCATATCGTTCTGCAGGGTGGCGCGGCTGACAAACCACTCCTCGGCCAGCTCTTCAAGTTTGAGCGAATAGGCCGCAGTGAGAAACCGGGTCAGCAGATAACGGATGCGGTCGGGCGACGTGCGCGGGATGCGCAGCGGTGAGGCGCTGTGTTGCTGCAGATGCTGAAAGCGCTGAGCATCCTCAATCTTCAGCTGATAGCCCGCGCCGCGGCTCAGGACGAACTGCGCACCATGTTCAGCCAGCAGCGCATTCAGCGCCGTGATGTCGGTGCGTACGGTGCGGGTCGAGACGGCAAAACGCCGCGCCAGTTCATCCTGAGGCAGCGTTTCGTTTTGCAGGGCATCAAACAGTTGCGCAAGGCGCTGATTGGGAAATCTCACGACAGTTACCTGTTTACAGAGAAAATCAGGGAAACGGAAACTCAGCCTACGGGGATCGTGACGCAACGTCCATGTTGCGTGCGCGGCCTGCCACCCGATCGGCCTGCCGCGCGGCGCGATCCTCAGGGCAGCAGCGTTTTACAGATCGCCAGCAACCGCTGCACATCCTCGATCCGGGTTTCACCACTCGCTTTGTCGATGATCGAACTGTAGACGTGAGGGATCACTTTGCTGACGCCCGCTTCCAGCGCAATGCGTACGATCTCGCCAACGTTCTCCAGATCGATGCCGCCGGTGGGCTCCAGCCAGAAATCCATTTTTGCGCAGGCGTCTGCCACGGCGCGATATTCATCCACCGCCTGTAAACCGCCCATCGGAAAATATTTCACCGAGCTGCCGCCCATATCCTGCAGCATGGCAATCGCGGTTTCGATCGGAACGATCCCGTCAGGCTGTGTTGCGCTGCGCGGGCCGGTCGAGATTTTTACCTTACCCGGCGTGCCGGTGGGTGAGATCAGACCGTTAACGACGGTCTGCGACTGGCCCAGCAGCGCCCGGCTGGTGGCCACGCCGGTGAAGACCTGATTGACATGCTGGGGTTGCAGCACCTCCGCCAGCTCACTCACCATCTGTGACTGCCGGGGATCGCCCGCGCCCAGACCAATTGAGAGTGCGTTGTCGATCTGCGCAGCGTACTCGCTCATGTCGGCGATAGCAGCGTCATTGCTGGCATAGTTTTTTGACAGCACGCCGACCAGCACATGCCCTTCGGCCGCCTGCCAGATGGCGCGCGCATTCTCTTTTGATCCCGCCAGTACGTTAAGGCAGAGACGATCCTGATAGAAGTTGGGGGTCAGCGTCATGCGTTTTTCTCTCCGGTTAACAGCGTCTGAATACGGGTGAAAATGGTGTACAGTTGATCGGCGCTGACGCTGCGTACGTCCGCCTCAATGATCCCTTCATTGGCTTTGTAGCCACGGAAATAGATCGCGACGTCGCCGTTTTTCAACGCCTGCACCAGATCGCCGGTGCGCTGCCCGATCGCCGCTTCGTCAAATTTGATCTCTGCACGGGCGATGTCACGTCCGGCGGCATCCCACACCACGCGGGCTGTGACACCATTCAGGTGGTTCAGCTGTTCGATGAACGGTGTCATTTTTTCCACCATCTGCGCGCCGCTGATTTTTGGCTGAGTCAGATAGTTTTCAATCGCGTGGGTCAGGCCGAGAATGCCCTCTTTCCCCACTTTCATCGCACGGCCAATCCCGTTGGTCTGGCGTTTGACCCACTCAACGTAGTGGTGGCGGCCAATTACCAGGCCGCTGGTCGGGCCTTCCAGCGCTTTTGCACCGCTGTAGATCACCAGGTCGGCGCCCGCCTCGTAGTAGCACTGCAGATCCTCTTCTGCGGCCGCATCGACAATCAGCGGAACGCCATGCTGGCGCGCAACGGCGGCAGCCTGCGCCACATCAAGGTGACTCTTCTGCACGCAGTGATGCGATTTCACATAGAGGATCGCCGCGGTCTGTGGGGTGATCGCCGCCGCCAGCTGCGCGGGCGAGCACTCATTGCTGTAACCCGCCTCTACCAGCTGGCCGCCTCCCAGCGCCACCATGCTGCCGACCGGTGCGCCGTAGTTCACGTTATGCCCTTTCGGCACCACGATCTGATGCGGAACGCTGAGCGGTGCGGTATGCAGGTTATCCAGCAGCCAGTCGTCATCTTTTACGATGACCGCCGCCACGCTCTGGGCGATGCCTGCCGAGGCACAGGAGACCACCACCGCGTTCTCCACCTTCAGCAGACCGGCGATGTAAGCCCCGGTTTTATCGACCAGGTCTTTCATTTCGAAGTAGTGATCGAGGCCATATTTCACCGTGTCGATCACGTCGCTCGACGGCGTGGAGACGCCAAGAATTGTCATACGGCCAGAGGCGTTAATCACCGGCTTCAGGCCATACTTTTCATAAACCGAGGTCATGTGCTGCTCCTTCTTCTGTCGCGATCCACTGACCCGCGACGACTGCCGCCAGCGGGACCAGATGCTTCTCACCGGTTACCGTTTCACCTTCTGAATCGATGAAGGGCCGGTTTTCCTCTTTGACGCTAAAAATGGTCAGGTCGGCGTCATAGCCGACTTTCAGCTGCCCCTTGCGCGGCAGCCGCAGCCCTGCCGCCGCGTTGACCGTCACGCAGTCAATCACCTGCGGCAGCGTCATGCCGACGCTGAAGAATTTCGACATGACATGGGCCAGGCTGTGAACCGGGCCAGCCAGACGATTGCGGCAGTAAATGTCAGAGCTGATGGTATCGGGCAGAATGCCCTGCGCTATCGCCACCCGGGCGACCTCAAAACTGAAACTGGCACCGCCGTGGCCGACATCGAGCTTCACGCCGCGCGCGATAGCCTGTTTAATAGCGACCTTCAGTTCGCCCTGCGGCGTCAGAATGCGGTTGGGTTTGCCGTTAAAGCAGTGGGTGATGATGTCGCCCGTGGTAAGCAGATCCGCAATCTGGTCAAGATTGGGCGGATTGTTGCCAATGTGGACCATCAGCGGCAGCCCGCCGCTCTGCTGCTGAATCGCCTTCGCGCGGATCAGCGGCTGGATACCGTTTTCACCCACCACGCTGCTGCTGATGCGCGCCTTCAGCCCCACGATAAAATCGGGCAGCCGGGCCACCGCCTGCTGCACCGCCTCGCCATCGATCTGCCTCATGTCGGCCAGTTCGTTCTGAGTGACGATACCGGTGCGGGCGATGTTGATCAGGGCATACACCTGAGTCTGCGCCGCGCGGGTCAGCTGGTAAAAGTCATCAATATGATCGGCACCGGTGCTGCCCGCATCGACCACCGTCGTCACGCCGTGGGCCACGCCTATCGCATCGGCTTCATCATGGTAGATGGGGGATTTGGGATAGCAGTGAACGTGGGAGTCGATCCAGCCTGCGCTGAGGTAGTAGCGACCCGCCAGATCGCGTTCCTGGTGTGCGCTGCCCTGCACCCGGCCAACGGCGGCGATGCGGCCATCCTGCACCGCGATGTCGACCACCTGCTCATCGCTGAGTCGTGCAGCGCGGATAATCAAGTCGTACATGGTTTCTCCTTAACGGCAGCCCGCTACCGGGCTGCCGGTGAGATCAGAGCGCGATCGGGAAAATCGCACCGAGGATCATGGCGCCGAGGATGGCGCCACCGGTGATCGGCTTGTTCCAGAGATAGAACAGCAGCGCTCCCAGCAGTGAACCCAGACCAATCGGAATCGACGCCGTCATGGCTGACAGGATAATCAGCGGGCCGAGGAAGCGTCCGGAGGCATTACCCGCACCCATCATGACGTCTGCGCCGTAGGTGGAGTCGCTCTGATTGATGGTGAATTTACGCGCCAGGATAATGACGTAGCCAATCGCCACCCCAATCACCAGACCCGTTGCCAGCGAGGCGGCAAAGTTCGCCACCGGGAAGACGATACCCGCGCCCAGCAGCAGGGCCGGAACGCCCAGGCCGACACCGGTCTGAATCGCGCCGCCGATATCCAGAATCCCCACCAGCGACCCTTCGATAATGCGGGCGAACAGGAAGCTGGCGCCAAAGGCGGCGACCGCGCCGTAGACGCCGGTCTCCATGCCAGAGCGCAGCATCGACACAAACGCCACTTCGTTGAACGCGCCGATGCCATAGAGGTAGTACATGTGGGTTCCGGCAAACACGCCGGCGGAGAGCAGGCCAACAAAGATCGGGAAAGACCAGTCGGCGTACCAGAAGCCTTTATTTTCGTTCATTGCATCGCCTCCTATTTGCCGCTGACGGAGTTATGGATCATGTCGAGCCAGCCGGGAATGCCGAGCTGGAAGGACTGCAGCAGTTTCATATCGAAACCGCGGAAGAAGCCGCTCAGCACAAACAGCAGGACGATGGCGGTCATCATCACTTTGGTGACCCGGTTCCAGCCGCTCTCTTCGACCCCTTTGCCGATCAGAATACCCAGCACCAGGCCCGGCACGGCATTGCCCATGATCAGCTGTGCCAGACCGCCGAAAATGGTGGCCCAGAAGCCTGACTTTTTGCCCGCGTCGATGGCCGCCAGCCAGAAGATGACCGGCATGACGGTGTTAACCAGCAGGTTAGCCGCTGGTACCAGCACTTTAACGGCCGTGACCTGAAGCGCCGCCGGAACGGCCGAGGCGGTGGAGTTGAGGAAGGCGACCACGACCATGCCGATAATGCCGCAGGCGATGGCCATTTTTTTCGGATTGTGCAGCGTTTCCGCCACGTTGCGGTTTTTGACCATCAGTGCCGCCGCACCCCAGTTTGGAATGATGCGGTGATCCACATCCTGGGTGAATGAACCGGCTGCAACAGAGGATGCCCAGGCGTTGAAAAAGAAGCCGAGACCAAAGGAGAAGTGGGAAGCGGGATCGCCTTCGCATGAGTTCAGCTCGCCCAGCGTACGAAAGGCGCCCATCCCCTGGGTGGTTGGCGCATGAAACATGCGTGCGGCACCCGCGCCGACGCCGACGCCCACCAGCCCGCCAATGATCAACGACTTAAACAAAATGATTAAAAACATGTTGTTGTACCTTGTTGTCGTTTTTTTAATCCCGTCAGACTTCAGCCGCCGCCGCCTCACTCCGGCCTGCCCACCGCGCGTGCGCGACAGCAGAGGAGCGGGCTACAGACAGGCTGACGTTAACAGGCGCTGTTTTATGATGCCGCCGTAAACGTCACCTGTTCGGTGTCGAAAACGGTGACGCTGACGGTGATCTCCAGCGTGACGCTGTAGTTCCGCCGCTGGCGCGCCAGAAAGAAGAAGAGAAACTTCTCGGTCCTGACGCTCTCCTGCGCGCGCAGCACCCGGACATCCTGAGGTTCAATGCGCAGCAGAATTTTTTGCGTCGCGCGCAGAACCTGGTTCTGCACACGACTCAGGGCATCGGCGAAGGCTTTCGCTTTGGTGTCGCCTTTGCCCTCGACCGTCACCTGGGTAACGTAGTGTTCTTTCATAATCAGCTGCCGTGCTTCTTGTTCCAGGCCTGCACCAGCCGCTCACCCAGCTCTTCTTTGTCCATAAAGCCGAAGCCCAGTACGGTGGCCCCTTCGTTGATGGCGGTCACCCCTTCATCGATAGAGCGCATGCCATGCTTCGCTTTGTAGCCATATTTGTTCTGTGCGGTGATGGCGCCTGCGCCGCCGCTGCCGCAGAACGAGATGCCGAAATCGGCGTTTTCTGCCTTCATGACGTCACCCAGTTTCATGTCCGCCGCCACACCCGGCACCACCACCGCACGGCCGCCCGCTTTTTCGATACCTGCGGCCACTTTCTGCCCTTTCCCTAAACGATCGCCAATCACGACTGTCACCATGTTCTTTTCCTCTTCAGTTGTTGGATCGTGCGACTTCAATGTGAACCGACAGCAGCCAGGCCTCTTCACGCGGCAGATTGCCAAACAAATCCACCACCTGCTGCGCCAGCGCGACGGTTTCCGGCGGAATATCCTCAAACAGCTCCGCTTCCACTTCCGGCAGCGGCTCGCCACTCAGAGAGCGTGATGCCATGGCCCGGACGTGGGATTCCAGCATCTGCTGCTGAACCGCGTTGGGCTGGATACCATGCTGCTGATAGATCGCCGCAATTTGCGTCATGACACGTTCTGCCAGTTGCTGCACTTTCTCCGGTGGCGCTTCATACACCGGGATGCCGTTATTGCTCACCTTGTTACTCCTGTTGAACCGGATAATTCGCGTTGAAAATAAATTAACCGTCCCGGCTCCCGCTGTGGAGAGGCAACATTTCCAGCAGCAAGCGGAAATTGAGGTGAAGGCTGTGCGTCAGATCGCAGAGTGCACACTTCGTGCGAAAAATGACTCTTTGTGCGCAAAATAATGAATTTAACCGTGCCGGATCTTGATGTTGTGCAACATCACGGCAGGTCCGATACGTTTTAAGGCGCGGTGATAAGCAGAAGTGATGGAAAAAACCGCCGGTCGGGCTGACCGGCGGTCTGATTAGCGGAATTTCTTATGGTTGGTATTGCGGATCTCATCAAACTTCGCGGCTTCGCGCTTTGCGCCCTCCACGTTGTTCGCTTTCGCCAGCGTGCTGACCACGTCGATCTGCGCAATCAGCGAGTCGAGACCGGCGTGATAATCTTTGATCTGCGCGCTGTCAGCAGGCTGACCTTCCAGCTTATCGGGCGTGGACTGCTTCGCATCCTGCGCTGCCGCACGCATCCGGGTTAATGCCTGCTGCATCTCCCGGGCATCGTCCGTTTTTTTGACGATTTTCAGGTTCGCATTCAGCGTGTCCATATCCTGCTCCAGATCCGCCGCACAGAGGCTGACGCTGGAGAACATCAGAGAAGCCGACAACATTGCAATTAGCTGCTTACGCATCATTACTTCCTTATTATTGTGACGAAAAAAAAGCAGCCAACAGGCTGCTTCAGGAATGCGTCGTTATTGTCCCGCTATCTTCATTTCAGGCAGTAAGACTGAACCGCACTGAATATTGCTGCGGGTTTCGATATCGTCGCCGATGGTCACCATATTGCGCCACATCTCTTTGAGATTTCCGGCGATGGTGATTTCACTGACCGGATACTGAATCACGCCATTTTCGACCCAGAAACCGGCCGCACCGCGCGAGTAGTCACCGGTGATGGCGCTGACACCCTGTCCCATCAGTTCGGTGACCACCAGACCGGTGCCCATCTGCTTCAGCAGATCGTCAAAGCTGTGGCCCTGACCGGCAATGCGCCAGTTGTGAATGCCACCCGCGTGACCGGTGCTGGTCAGGCCCAGTTTACGGGCGGAGTAGCTGGTTAACAGCCAGGTCTGCAGGACGCCCGCCTGGATAATGTCGCGCGCCTGGGTGCGCACCCCTTCGCTGTCGAATGGCGTCGAGGCGAGCCCTTTCAGCAGGTGCGGCTGCTCACTGATCGTGAGCCACTCCGGCAGGATCTGCTGACCCATCGCATCCAGCAGGAAGGTTGATTTCCGGTAAACGCTGCTGCCGCTGATCGCCCCGACCAGATGACCAAACAGGCCGGTCGCCACTTCAGAGGCGAAAATCACCGGCGCTTTCATGGTCGGAAGTTTGCGCGGGGCAAGACGGGAGAGCGTGCGACGCGCGCACTCTGCGCCGACCCACTCCGGGCTTTTCAGATCCTCAAACGCGCGGCCGATGGTATAGGCGTAGTCGCGCTCCATGTTGCCATCCTGCTCGGCGATCACGCAGCTGGAGAGCGAGTGACGGCTTGAGCAGTAGCTCTGCAGCATGCCGTGGCTGTTACCGAACACCTTGATGCCGACATGACTGTTAAAGCTGCCGCCTTCGGTGTTGGTGATACGCTTGTCTGCGCGCAGTGAAGCCTCTTCAGCCTGCGCGGCCAGTTCAATGGCGCGGTCGGCATCGATCTCCCACGGGTGGTAGAGATCCAGATCTGGCGCATCATAGGCCAGCAGCGCCGCATCCGCCGGGCCGGCAAAGGGATCGGGCGAGGTGTAGCGCGCAATATCGATCGCCGCCTGCACGGTACGTTTGATCGCGTCCGGGCTGAGGTCGGTCGATGAGGCGCTGCCTTTACGGTTCTGATGATAGACGGTGATGCCCAGCGCACCGTCGCTGTTGAATTCGACGTTTTCCACTTCGCCATAGCGGGTGCTGACCCCGATGCCGGTGGTTTTACTGACCGCTACTTCCGCGCTGTCAGTGCTTGCTTTAGCCAGTTCAAGTGCCTGCGCAATCGCCTGCTCCAGTACTTTTCGCTGTTCTGCAACCTGAGTAGATACGTTCATCGACCTGCCGTCTAATCTTATGTGTGAATGATTTGAGTCTATCAGAGTCAGAGAACAATTTCGCAGTCACCCGATAAACTGGTAGGATTAGCCTCTTTTTTTTGGGAGCCCGGAAATGACCAGACAGCCCGATGAGTGGCTCGACGATGTGCCAGATAATGACGAACAGGAAGATGAAGAGATTATCTGGGTCAGTAAGAGTGAAATTAAACGCGATGCCGAAGAGTTAAAACGCCTGGGCGCCGAACTGGTAGAACTGGGTAAAAACTCGCTGGATAAGATCCCGCTGGATGAGCGCCTGCGCACCGAGATCGAACTGGCGCAGCGTATTAAGAAAGAGGGCCGTCGCCGTCAGCTGCAGCTGATCGGTAAACTGCTGCGCAGTATTGATGTCGAGCCGATCCGCGTTGCGCTGGACAAGCTCAAGAACCGCCACAACCAGCAGGTTGCGCTGTTCCATAAACTGGAAATGCTGCGCGATCGTCTGATTGAACAGGGCGATGAGGCGATCAGCGACGTGATTGCACTCTATCCTGACGCCGACCGTCAGCAGCTGCGCAGTATGATCCGCAACGCGCAGAAAGAGAAAGCGGGCAACAAGCCGCCGAAGTCAGCCCGTCAGATTTTCCAGTACCTGCGCGAACTGGCCGAAGCCTGATAGCCCGGACAGCCGGTCTGTCGTGGCCGGTAGCAGGAAGCACGTCAGAACGTCACCGGAAAATGAGCGCCCGTTACGGGCGCCCGTCATCTCAGGCCAGTCTGTCCAGCAGCTTCTGGTGAATGCCGCCAAACCCGCCGTTGCTCATCACCAGAATCGAGTCGCCTGGCTGTGCGGCTTTCGCCACCATCTCGACCAGCGTATCGATATCTGCGCTCCAGTGCGCAGGCGGAATGCACGCTTCGGCGACGTCAGAAACCTGCCACGGAATGTGGTGCGGCTGGAACAGAAAGACCTCATCCGCCCGCGCCAGTGACGGCGCCAGATCGTTTTTGCTGACGCCCATCTTCATGGTATTCGAGCGCGGCTCCAGAACAGCCAGAATGCGCGCTCTGCCGCCAACCTTGCTGCGCAGGGCCGCCAGCGTTGCCAGAATCGCGGTCGGATGGTGCGCAAAGTCATCATACACTTTGATGCTGTTCACTTCGCCACGCAGCTCCAGCCGGCGACGCGCATTGATAAAGCTGTTCAGCGCCTGGCCTGCATCTTCCGGTTTCACACCCACATGACGCGCGGCGGCAATCGCCATCAACCCGTTATGCATATTGTGTTCGCCGACCAGCGCCCAGTTCACCTCGCCGACCTTCTCGCCGTCGAGCCAGATTTCCCAGTGCGAGGCATCGGGCGTCAGCTTCTTCGCCTGCCAGCGCCCGTGGTCGCCCACGCTCTCCTGCTCGCTCCAGCAGCCCATCGCCATTACCTGCCTGATGTTGGCGTCATGCTCCGGCAGCAGGATCTTGCCCTGGCCCGGCACGATCCGGACCAGATGGTGGAACTGCTTCTGGATCGCCCGCAGGTCGTCAAAGATATCGGCGTGATCGAACTCAAGGTTGTTGAGGATCAGGGTACGCGGGCAGTAATGGACAAACTTGGAACGCTTGTCGAAAAAGGCGCAGTCATACTCATCCGCCTCAATGACGAAGAATGGACTTTTTCCTAATTTTGCCGAGACATCGAAGTTTCCTGGCACCCCACCAATAATGAAGCCGGGTTCCAGGCCGCAGGCCTCGAGAATCCACGCTGCCATGCCGGCTGTGGTGGTTTTCCCGTGGGTTCCCGCCACCGCCAGCACCCAGCGGTCGCGTAACACGAAATCGTGCAGCCACTGCGGGCCGGAGAGGTAAGGAATGTTGCGTTCCAGCACCGCTTCCACACAGGGATTACCGCGCGTCATCGCATTACCGATAATCACCAGGTCAGGGGCCGGGTCGAGCTGGCTCGCATCGTAACCTTCTGTTAATTCAATGCCTTGCTGTTCGAGCAATGTGCTCATTGGCGGGTAAACGTTGGCGTCTGAACCGGTCACCTGATGACCAAGTGAACGGGCCAGCACGGCCAGACCGCCCATAAAAGTGCCACAAATCCCGAGGATGTGAATGCGCATAACGTGATCCATTACTCTAAAGTTCGGCGCACAGTGTAACCCTGCTCGCAGACGGAAGAAACGGATTAGGACTATGGTTTTTGAAGTTCAATCGGCTAAACTGCGTACGCATCCGTTGGCAGACTGTTACGCGTGCTGCCACTCCATCGCAGATTCAGGGAATGTGTTATGAAAACGTTGGGCGAATTTATCGTCGAGAAGCAGCACGACTTTCCGCACGCCACAGGGGAACTGACGGCGCTGATCTCAGCTATCAAGCTGGGTGCCAAAATTATCCACCGCGACATCAATAAAGCCGGTCTGGTGGATATCCTCGGTGCCAGTGGTGTGGAAAATGTTCAGGGTGAACAGCAGATGAAGCTCGATCTGTTTGCCAACGAAAAACTGAAGGCCGCACTGAAAGCGCGTGGCATCGTCGCCGGTATCGCGTCTGAGGAAGAAGACGAGTTCGTCATCTTCGAAGGTGAGGAGAACGGCAAGTATGTGGTGTTAATGGACCCGCTGGATGGGTCATCTAACATCGACGTTAACGTCTCTGTCGGCACCATTTTCTCTATCTATCATCGCGTCAGCGAACCGGGCACCCCGGTGGTTGAAGCGGATTTCATGCAGCCCGGCAACAAACAGGTCGCGGCCGGTTACGTGGTTTACGGCTCCTCCACCATGATGGTTTACACCACCGGTGCAGGCGTGCATGCCTTTACCTACGATCCGTCGCTGGGTGTCTTCTGCCTCAGCCATGAACGTATGACCTACCCGGAGACCGGTTACACCTACTCCATCAACGAAGGTAACTACATTCGTTTCCCGCAGGGCGTGAAGAAATATCTGAAGTTCTGTCAGGAAGAGGATCTGCCTACGCACCGTCCTTACACCTCACGTTACATCGGATCGCTGGTCGCGGATTTCCATCGCAACCTGCTGAAAGGCGGCATCTACCTCTATCCCAGCACCGCCAGCCATCCTCAGGGCAAGCTGCGTCTGCTCTATGAGTGCAACCCGATGGCGTTCCTGGCGGAGCAGGCAGGCGGTAAAGCCAGCGACGGTCAGAGACGTATTCTGGACATTCCACCGGTCACGCTGCATCAGCGCTGCCCGTTCTACTGCGGCAATGAGGCGATGGTCAACGACGTTGAGCGTTTCCTGGCTGAGTTCCCGGATTGCCGTCAGGGCTAATCCGGCAGAGATAAAAAAGGGCGCGATCATCGCGCCCTTTTTTTTATCACGCTGGCTGCAATCTGAACTGCGCCATGGTTGCCTGAAGCTGATCGGACTGCGCTTCCAGCGACTCGGTCGCGGCCTTCGCCTGCTCCACCAGCGCCGCGTTCTGCTGCGCCGCCACGTCCATCTGCGTGACCGCCAGATTCACCTGCTCGATGCCACGACTCTGCTCGTCAGACGCCATGGAGATCTCCTTCATCAGGGAGGTCACGCGCATCACCTCACCGGAAATCTCATCCATGGTTTCCCCGGCACGCGTCGCCATCTCACTGCCCTCTTTGACCCGCGACTGTGAATCGCTGATCAGCGTGCGGATCTCTTTGGCTGCATTAGCACTACGCTGCGCCAGCGTACGCACTTCATTCGCCACCACCGCAAAGCCACGGCCCTGCTCGCCCGCACGTGCCGCTTCAACGGCAGCGTTGAGTGCCAGGATGTTGGTCTGGAACGCGATGCCGTCGATCACGCTGAGAATATCGCCGATGCGATTGGCGCTGTCGGTAATCTCATGCATTTTTTCCATCACATAGCAGACCACCTCCGCGCCGCGGTCGGCGGTATCGGAGACCGCATTCGCCAGCTGATGGGCCTGCTGAGCGTTGCTGGCGTTAAGCCGCACCGTTGCCGTCAGCTGCTCCATGCTGGCCGCCGTCTGCTCAAGCGAAGCGGCAGACTCTTCCGTACGCTGTGACAGGTTGACGTTGCCGGCGGCCAGTTCACGGCTGCCGAGGTCGATCTGCATACTCGCCTCACGCACCTGACTGACAGAGTGACGCAGCGACTGCTGCATCCCGGTCAGCGCATGGTTAAGGCGTCCCAGCTCGTTGTTGCTGGACGGCGGCAGCACCTGAGAGAGATCGCCCGCTGCGATCTGCTCAAGATGCACAATCGCGCTATCCAGCGGCTGCAGCAGCATCCGGCGCAGCAGTTGCCAGGCGAGCACCAGCAGCAGCAGGGTTAAGGCCACCGCCACGGCGATCAGGATTTTCATTTTGGTTTCGTTATGGGCCGCCTGCACCAGCTGCGCCGCCGTGACCTGATCGGCGAACTGGCTGAAGTCCGTGACCGCCTTGTTGTAGCTGGCCGCCAGCGTCGCCAGGTTGCCTTCCAGCAGCTGGTAATACTCGTCGGTGTATTGCTTGTCCAGGGCGCTCATCATCGGCTTGATGCCCTGGTCGAGATAGGCCTTGTAGCTGGCTGAAATCGCATCCGCCAGCATTTTACCGTGTGCCGTTACCGTTCCGGCATCGATAAAGCGCTTGAGCTGTTGCTGGGAGGAGTCGACATCCGCCTGCGACAGTCGGGTGACGGCGGCGCCCTCTTCCAGCATGCCGATTTCAATTTTTCGTACCGCCAGCGCCGCGTTCGCGCGGGCCCGCATTAAATCTGCATTGCTCTGATAAAGACTGTTCAGCTCGATCCCCTGAATGCGGTTGATAACATCCAGCGAGCGGTTCCCTTTGTTAATTGCCACAATACCCATAAAACTCACCGCCAACAGCAGCAGTGTCATAAATGCCAGCAGTGCCAGCAACCCCGTGCGAAGTGATAACTGTTTCATCTTGATCGTTTCCGTTTATGAGAATAGGCGAAATGTCCAGCGGCCCTAAAACGGAACAGATATCGGCAGTAACGGACCGAAACTTTAACCCTGATTGAGTGTTAACAGCTTGATCATCACGGAAACATCAATCAAGCTAATCGCCGCTTACCCCCGACCCGGAGAAACACGATGAAAGCAGGCCTGTTTCTGACGCTGCTGCTGACCAGCACGGTGACGATAGCGGGGGATCTGCCGTCAGATGCCTCGCTCGACCGCTGCCTGAATAACGCCCGGACCACGCTGGACATGAACCAGTGTTACGCTGCCGCCACTCAGGCCTGGGATCAGGCGATGAATAAGGAGTACGGCAGGCTGATGAAAACCCTCAACGGCGAACCCCGGGATAAACTGCGTGCTGCTCAGCGCGCCTGGCTGAGCTATCGGGACAGCTGGCTTGAGGCGGGCTACAGCCAGCTCAGTTCACAGGGCTCTCTGGGCAGCGTGGCGCTGAGCGCCCAGCGTCTGAGCCTGGTGCGCAATCAGGCGCAGATGCTGCAGGCGATGGCAAGGGGCAGCTGCGCTAACCCCGACGACTGTTGATCTGATCCGATTTTGCGCTGGCTGAAGCTGGCGCGTTTACTGACCTTCAGGGAGAAACCATGGCCGCTTACGCTTCAACGCTTATTCTGATTGGCCTCGCCGTGCTGAGCTATTTCGTGCACAACAACGCGGTCACCCTGTCGATTCTGGTGCTGCTGGCAATCAAAGTAACCCCGCTGGCACAGTTCTTTCCCTACGTGGAAAAACAGGGCATTACCTTAGGCATCATTATCCTGACGGTGGCCGTGATGGCCCCGCTGGCCAGCGGCTCTCTGCCGGCCGCTGCGCTGATCAAATCCTTTGCCAGCTGGAAGTCGATTGTGGCTATCCTGGTGGGCATTTTTGTGGCCTGGCTCGGCGGTCGTGGCGTCAGTTTTATGAGCGTTCAGCCGTCGGTTATCGGGGGCCTGCTGATTGGTACGGTGATTGGCGTGGCGTTCTTCCGTGGCGTGCCGGTAGGGCCACTGATAGCCGCAGGAATCGTTTCGCTGTTTGTGTCGGCGAAGTAGCCTTAGGGCGCATTCCGAAACGCCAAAAAGAGGGCATACTTTCAGAGTCAGTTGGCTATAATAGCCGACACTCAACATACGACTACTGAAGGAATACCCGATGAGTTTGAACCAGGTGCCAGCAGGTAAAGACCTGCCAGAAGATATCTACGTTGTCATTGAGATCCCAGCGAATGCTGATCCGATCAAATATGAAGTTGATAAAGAGTCTGGTGCCCTGTTTGTAGACCGTTTCATGTCTACCGCGATGTTCTATCCGTGCAACTACGGCTATATCAACCACACCCTCTCTCTGGATGGTGACCCGGTTGACGTACTGGTTCCGACCCCGTACCCACTGGTACCGGGCTCCGTGATCCGCTGCCGTCCGGTTGGCGTACTGAAAATGACCGACGAGTCTGGCGAAGATGCCAAACTGGTTGCCGTGCCGCACACCAAACTCTCTAAAGAGTACGATCACATCAAAGATGTGAACGACCTGCCAGAGCTGCTGCGTGCGCAGATCACCCACTTCTTTGAGCACTACAAAGATCTGGAAAAAGGCAAATGGGTGAAAGTGGATGGCTGGGACAACGCCGAAGCCGCGAAAGCCGAAATCATCTCCTCTTTCGAGCGCGCACAGAAGAAATAAGCCTGCTGCCCGTTTGTGAGTCGAAAAAAAAACACCGTCCATCAGGACGGTGTTTTTGTTCAGGCCTCTGGCTCCGCATCGCGCTTCAGCCAGTCGCCGCTCGTAATGCGCTGGCGTCCTGCCACTGAGCGTTGATAGACATAAAGCCATGCACTGCCAAACGGCGTCTGAGTCAGAAAACGTTTGTACTCTCCCCCTTTGGTGCGAAGCGCATCCAGCTCCGCAAGGGTTGAGGCATCAATGCGGTACACTTCACACTGTACCGCGCCGTTGCCCTCAATAACGCCGGGATAATGGCCCAGACTGTAAAGCTCAAAGCCTTCAATCTGGTGATCACCCAGCCACTGCGCATTCGTCATCCAGTGACTGTTTCCCTGTTTGCGCCGTAAACTGCCGTAGACAATTATTCGCATTGCTAAAACTCAAACTGATAGAGCAAATCGAGAGCCTGATCCACACCGGACACGGCTTCCAGATAGAGTTTGGGCATCAGGCGGTAACGCAAGGTTAACGTCGCCAGTGAATCAAATATGCCAACACCGTATTTTACCTGCAGACCCGGCAGTACATAGCCGCTGACCTGCACCTGCTGGCTGTCGCCAACACCCGCAGTATCAAGAGCCAGATTACTGACACCGAAAGTCTCCCCGATTTTACCCACAACCTGCCCACTTTGTGCAACCCCTAAGCCCACAAGCGCAGAAGTGAGGGCATTACTGTCGCCATCTTTGCCGAGCCCCTGACCGCGCAGCAGGTAAGAAAGCGCCTCCTGCTGCGACATCGCCGGGTCGGAGAAGACTTCCGCTTTCGGCTCATCCGCCAGGCCGGTGACGCGCAGACCCGCGGTAACGCCATCTTCGGTGGCATCCGGGTTACGAATCGCCTCCAGGTTGATGTAGGGCTGATCCGGCGGGCCGGCGAACTGCAGTTCACCTTTACGCACGATCAGATCCTGACCGTAAGCGTGGAAGCGGCCGGACGGGATGTTGATCTGACCGTTTAAGCCGAGGCCCGACCGATCCTGCACCAGCTTCAGGTCGCCATTCAGTCGCGCTTTCAGACCAAAGGCGGAGAGGCGCACATCGTTGCCGACATGGATCACCAGATTACTGTTGATCGGAATCGCCGCGGTCTGTGGCGCAATCGGCTTCAGCTGTTTATCCAGCATCACCTCATCCGACGAAACGCCCGTGGCGCTCTCCGGCACTTCCTGCACCGTGATGCGCGCCCATGGAATATCGACCCGTCCATCGAGGTTAAAGGCGGCAGGCGTCGCTTCAAAGACCAGATCCGGCGAGACATCCATGCGCACCATCGGCGGCACCGTGACGCGAACCCGGCTGCCCTGCGCGGCGACGCGGGCGCGCCAGTTATCGAGCTGGCTCCAGTCCGCATTACCGCTGAGGTTGATGTTGCCCTGGCTGGTCTGCACCAGCCCGTTCAGGGTGGAGCTCATGCCATTGAACACCAGGTTGAGGCTGGCGGCCGTGAGGTCAACCGGCATAAAGTTGCCATCCACATCCACCCCGGTCAGGCCAAGCTGGCCATAGACCTGCGGCTGCTGCACGCTGCCGCCAAGACGCAGGCTGCTGTTGAGGCTGCCTTTGATCTTCTCGCCCTGCATCAGCGCCGGGTTGAGCATCGCCAGTGAGACGTTGCGGATGTTGACGTTACCGCCCAGCGTGCGGCGGCTTTGCGGATCGTCGATCTGCACGTTGCCATCCAGCTGCCCGTTACCGGCAATGCGGATCAGCCAGTCGAGCTGCGCGCGACCGTTTCGCAGTGCGGCATTGAGGTTCAGCGTATCAAAGGCGATCGGCAGGTTATTGCCCTGCACATCCTGCACCACCTTGACGCCGTTGCCCTTCAGCGCGACCGTTCCGGTCGGCAGCGCCCCGTCAGCCGTCCAGTTGACGCGCACGTCGCCGCTGAACAGGCCGCTGAGCTGGGTGGCATCCGGCATAAAGGGTTTCACCATCGCCAGGTCAAAGCGGTTCAGCACCACATGGGCATGCCCCTCCGGGCCCGCTTCAACCGGTTCCGGCACGCAGAGGCGGGCATTGGGGTTCTGCCAGCAGTGCGGTCCGATGGTCGCCGTCTGACGGCTGTTGAGATAGTCGATGGCCATCGCACGGGTCAGTCGCCATTCGCCTACCGGCGTATCGAAGTGGGTGTCGTTCAGCGACCCTCGCCAGCGCTGCGTCTGGCGATCAAAGCTGCCGTTGAGCGCCAGCTGGCCGGAGACCGGTTTGCCCTGCACGTTGAGTTTCAGCTGATGCTGCTGCTCATTGCCGTCGGCATTCAGGGTCAGCAGGCTGATGTTCAGCGCATCCTGCTGCAGCTGTTCGACGCGCAGCTGCAGTTTGCCCGCCACCTGTTCGTCAGAGCGCACGTCGCCCTTGAGCGTAACGCGATTAATCCGCATCTGCTGCCAGCGCAGGCCCCGGCCATTGAGATCGGCCAGCAGCTGCGGTGCCTTCAGGATGCCGCGCGCTTTGATGGCCCCGTTGACGACGCCGCCCAGACCGGGAAGCGCATTGTCGAGCTGCGGCGCATTGATGCTGGCATCCAGATCCAGACGGTCGCCCAGCGACCCTTTGACATCCAGCTGGTTGCGTCCCAGTGCCAGCTTAATGCCCGGCACCGTCCACTGGTTGTAGCTGTTGCCGGTCAGGGAGCCATCTGCGGTAACGGCGTTCTGTTTCACATTCCCTTTCAGCTGCAGCTGCGGCACGCTCAGCTGCCAGCTGCCGCCATAGAGACTGCCGCGGGTGGTGATTTTGCCATCCAGCCGCGCCGGCCAGTCGGGATACTGTTTAGCCGTATTGATCCCCGCCAGCGTCAGTTCGCTGCGCCAGCTGATCGCCTTGCTCCAGTCCACCAGCGCAGTAAGGTCGATGTTGCCCTGCAGCGCAGCCACGCGCAGGAGATCGAGACTGAACTGCTCAACGTTGCCTTTACCGGTCAGCGAGACGGTCGCCGGTGGCACCGACTCCCCCTTCACGGCGGTCTGCAGTGACATCACATAGTCGGTGGCTTTGCCTTTGAACTGATAGTCCAGATTATCGGCCTGATAGGCGACCGGGCCTGTCAGCGGCCAGCGCAGTTTCGGGCTGGTCAGCTGCAGCGACAGCGGCAGCCCCGCCACCGCCAGCTGGGTCGCGGCGCTGAGCTGTGCATCCACCGGGCCGGAGAGGTTCAGCGCCAGCTTCAGCTCGTCGCGCATCGCGCCGTTAAGTTTCAGCGCAATCTTTTCGCCTTTGACCGGATCGGTGTTGACCGTGCCGTTCAGGGCAAAATCGACCGGCCAGTTATCGGCCAGCGTCGCCTGCCCGCTGCCTCTGAGATTGCCGAGGTCAGAGTCAACCTCCAGCGTGGTCAGCTGCATCTGCCGGTCGGCAGTTTTCGCTTTCATCAGCAGGCGGCTGACCGAAATATCGGTGTCGCCGGTGATGCGCAGCTGTTCTCCCAGGATCTGCTGAATGTCGATATCCAGCGGCAGACGGAAATCGGGCAGCGCAGGCAGCAGCGGTTGTGCAAACATCGCCTGCAGCGTTTCACCCAGCGGTTTCTCAGCCGGATGCGGCTGCTGAACTTTCGGCTCCACCACCTGTTCGTTCACGACTTTGGCTGCTTTCGGCAGCGCAATCAACAGGCTTTGAATATGAGTAGGATTGAGCGTCAGCGCACGATCCTGCCACTGCAGACCGGTGGTAAAGTCGAGCAGCGAAATCGCGGTGTCATCCACTTTGACATTGATATTGTGCAGGCCAAGATGGCGCAGCGTAATCGGATAGGGCGTGCTGAGGTTGGTCGTGCCGCTCTCCTCTTCCGGCGCTGGCGCGGCAGGCGTCATCTTTTTACTGTCGACCACCACGCTGATATCACGCAGGGAGACATCATTCACGCAGACCGACGAATGCAGCAGGCAGTTAAGGTTCACCGCCAGATGGATCTGCCCGGCATCCACACTGACGCCAGGCATTTCGTAACGCAGACCGCTCAGGGTCAGGTTACGCCAGCCGCCCTCGACCTGTTTGATTGACAGGCCCGGTACCCAGCGCGACGCGCCATTCAGCACCAGATGCAGCCCCGGCGTGGTGCCGATTAAAAATGCCACCCCACCCAGCAGCAGCACCAGAAAGATCAGGATGCCGATGAGGACCTTTTTCCACAGCTTCATAGTTCTGGCCCCAGTCCTATATAAAATTGCAGTCCATGTGCATCGTCATCCCCGATAGGTCTGGCGATGTCTAATTTGATGGGACCCACCGGTGACGACCAGCGCACGCCGACGCCCGCACCGGTTTTCACGTTACTCTGTTTGATGTCGTTGACCGCTTCACCGGAGTCGACAAATACCGCTCCCCACCATTTGCCGCTGACGTTGTACTGATACTCCAGCGAGCCGGTGGCCAGTTTTGACGCACCGGTGAGTTTGCCATCCTCATCACGCGGTGAGATGTTCTTATATTTGTAGCCACGAATACTGCGGTCACCACCGGCAAAGAAGCGCAGATCCGGCGGGACTTTTTCAAAGTCGTTGGTTTCAATCCAGCCAAGATTGCCGCGCGCCACAAAGCGGTGGCTGTCGCCGAGGGTACGGATCCAGACGTTCTGCGCCTGCAGAATCAGGAAGTCAACGTCTGAACCCCAGGTGGTATCGGAGACGTCCGCTGAGTAGCGCTGAGAGTCGCCCCAGGTCGGCATCAGGCCGCCACGCGAGCGGGTGCGGTTTACGCTGACGCCGGGATAGAGCAGCATGGTGGTATTAGTCACGCTGCCCTGAGTAAAGTGATCCAGGCTCCAGCGCAGGTTGACCGCTTTCTGCCAGCCGCTGCTGCTGTCCCAGTTGCGCGACATCGCCAGCGTCGTGGTGTCGGCTTTGGTGTCATTGAGGTCGGTGCGCTTCAGGCCGCCGGAGAAGGTGTAGTACTGCTCCAGCGGGCTTTTCAGCAGGGGCACTTTGTAGCTGAGATCGACCTGCTGTTCCGGCGCGGAAATGTAGGCGCTGGCCGCCAGGCTGTGGCCTCTGTCATTAACCCACGGCTTTTTCCAGGTGCCTTTCAGGCGCGGGCCGACGTCGGTGGAGTAGCCGACCCCGGTTTCGATGGTGTTTTCGGTGCGCGGCGACATCACGGCATTCAGCGGCAGCACTTTTGTTTTCCGGCCTTTGCTGAACTCCGGTGCAACGACCACGGAGTTAAACCAGCCGGTGGCGGAGAGGCGACGGTTCAGTTCAGCCAGATCGCGCGAGCTGTAGTAGTCGCCCTTTTCAAACGGCACCAGGTTCTGCAGGTAGGCTTCGCGAATCTGCGAGCCCTGAAACGTCACGTCGCCAAAACGGTAACGCTCGCCGCTGTCGTAGTCGATATCCCAGAATGCTTCATGCCGCTCGACCGACACCCCCAGCTGGCTTTTTTTAAAGGTGCCATCGAAATAGCCGTTGCGCAGCGCGAGATTCGAGAAGCCGCTTTTAAAGCGATCGTACTGCCCGTGGTTAAGCTGCGTGCCGACTTTGGGACGCCCCTGGGCTATCCACTCTTTGTAGTCGGCATCATTGCGGGCATCCCCTTCCAGCACGATGGTGCTGCCGCCGATTTTAACCGGCGGACCCGGTTTCACGTGCGCGATCAGCACCGGCCGTCCCCCCTGCGCGGGAGCAGGACGGGATTCAAAGTCGATCTCAGGTTCGTAATAACCCAGCGCGCGCAGGCCTTCTTTTATCGCGACAGAGACGCGGGCACGAAAGCGACCATCATTGGAGACTTCATCGCTGCCGATGGTGGAGAGGCGTGCTCTGACATTTCGCTGCAGATCCCCGGTTAAGCCGTCTACCTGTAATCGCACAGTCGCCGCCTCAAGGGCAGGCGCAGCAAGCAGCAGGCCAGCCATGCAATAAATATGAAATCGTGGCACCTGTACTCCTGTTAATCATGCCGGCCCCTTTTCCGCGGGGCGCTTATTAATCATCTTTGCCCGCACTACCGCAACGGCAACACCCCTATCATAGCCGCACTTTATGCCAAATGGCGGCGTAGCAGTAACATCTAAGTCAAATATCCGGGCTATTGTCGGTAAATGAGGAGATCGATACAACTCCTGCGACGGGGATTGATCCCGCCTGATGGAGTCACTCAGAGAAATCTGAGCGGGCTACTGACCGCCCTGACCGTGAATGCCGCCCGAACCGGCGGTTTGCCCTCTGGCGGCCAGATAAGCGCTCCTGCTATAATCTGCAGCCACAGGCATCCCGCCTGTTTTCATTTCTGCCCCGGCAGCGTTCAGCCTGTCGAACTGGCGCAGACATTTTTGGCACGGATAGCCCTGTTTAACGAGTAACCGCCCCGTTCGCGCTTGCTCACGCTGCCCAGGCCAAAAATGACAAGTGGATAACCCTTTGGATCACTTATGTTAGATAGCTTACTTGTCATTCTTTTACTGATTGTCGTCAGTGCTTTTTTCTCTCTGTCGGAGATCTCGCTGGCAGCCGCCCGCAAGATCAAACTGAAACTGCTCGCCGATGAAGGCAACGTTAACGCGCAGCGCGTCCTGAAAATGCAGGAAACGCCGGGTATGTTTTTTACCGTCGTCCAGATTGGCCTTAACGCCGTCGCCATCCTCGGCGGTATCGTCGGTGACGCTGCCTTTTCACCGGTCTTCAGCGGCCTCTTCAGCCGCTTCGTCCCGCCGGAACTGGCTGAGCAGCTCAGCTTTATCTGCTCCTTCACCATCGTGACCAGCCTGTTTATCCTGTTCGCCGACCTAACCCCAAAGCGGGTTGGAATGGTCGCCCCCGAAACCATCGCGCTGCGCATCATCAATCCGATGCGTTTCTGCCTGCTGGTGATGCGTCCGCTGGTCTGGCTGTTTAACGGTCTGGCTAACGTCTTCTTCCGCCTCTTCAAGCTGCCAATGGTGCGTAAAGATGACATCACCTCCGATGATATCTACGCGGTGGTGGAAGCCGGTGCGCTGGCGGGCGTGCTGCGTAAGCAGGAGCATGAGCTGATTGAAAACGTGTTTGAGCTGGAGTCGCGAACCGTTCCCTCTTCCATGACCTCGCGTGAGAACATCGTCTGGTTTGATCTGCATGAAGATGAGGCCAGCCTCAAGAGCAAAATCGCCGAACATCCGCACTCCAAGTTTTTAGTCTGCAGCGGGGATATCGACCATATCGTCGGCTATGTCGACTCCAAAGAGCTGCTGCTGCGCGTGCTGGGCAATCAGAGTATGGCGCTGAACAGTGGCCTGCAGATTCGTTCTGCGCTGATTGTGCCGGATACGCTGACCCTCTCTGAAGCGCTGGAAAGTTTCAAAACCGCCGGTGAAGATTTTGCGGTAATCATGAACGAATATGCGCTGGTGGTGGGCATCATTACCCTGAACGACGTGATGACCACGCTGATGGGAGATCTGGTCGGTCAGGGCATGGAAGAGCAGATCGTCGCGCGTGATGAGAACTCGTGGCTGGTTGAAGGCGGCACGCCGATTGATGACGTGATGCGCGTGCTGGACATCGACGATTTCCCGCAGTCAGGCAACTACGAAACCATCGGCGGCTTTATGATGTATATGCTGCGTAAGATCCCGAAGCGAACCGACTTTGTGAAGTTTGCCGGCTACAAGTTCGAGGTGGTGGATATTGACAGCTACCGCATCGACCAGCTGCTGGTCACCCGCATCGATGAACGACCGCCGGTGCTGAGCATGACAAAAAGCGAAGACGAGCAGGGATAGCGAAGGGGCTGGCTTATAAAACACTCAGGGCGCCATCGGCGCCCTTTTGATTAGTTGAACTCAAGCTTGAGACGAACGACCTGGCGGTTAATTTCTGACATCACGCTCAGGTGCTGTTTGTCTTTGACGCGCGGGATTAACACTTTCCCTTTATCGAACTCGAACGCGCCAACGTCCTTGATATACAACCTTCCTTTGAACAGCGTTTTGACATATTTCGCTATTTGCAGCGGATTATAGCGCTGGAAGATTTTCATACTGACTGACTCCTGTACATTTTTAAAGCACGCTTCGCCGTTTCCAAAGTAGGTACCAGCCCATGAAGCGCGAATTCGCGATAACTATAGAACACCGAACACTACTGGTGTTCCGAAAAATGAATTTTTTTACTGAGTTGACACATCATTACAGAACAGTCTGTTATGACTCTCATATGACACAGTATAAACCTTCGTTGGTTAAGGAATTGTGGCGGGCATAACAAACCTGACACCTTTCCACGACAGGCGCATCATCCCTGCTTACTATTGCAGTAAAATGACTGACTGGTCTGATCACTTAAGGAAAGTGCGATGCGAAATATTCTGGCAGCCGTGGCGTTGTCATTACTCCTGCCGGCAGGCGCCATGGCCCACGACCTCAGGCTCGATTCCCGCGTGCCCGCCACGGGCGTCAACGACAAAGGCGAGCTGATACTGCAGCAGGAGAAGTTTAGCTATAAAAACTGGAATAGCGCGCAGCTGAGTGGAAAAGTTCGCGTGATCCAGCACATTGCCGGGCGCTCCTCCGCTAAAGAGATGAACGCCGCGCTGATAGAGGCGATTAAGGCCGCGAAGCTGCCGCATGACCGCTATCAGACCACTACCATCGTTAACACCGATGATGCGATCCCCGGCACCGGCATGTTTGTGCGCAGCAGCATTGAGACCAATAAGCAGCAGTATCCCTGGTCGCAGTTTATCGTCGACAGCAAGGGCAATGTGCAGCACGCCTGGCAGCTGCAGCCGGGCAGCTCCGCCATCGTCGTGCTGGATAGACAGGGTACGGTGAAATTTGTGAAGGATGGCCCGCTGACGCAGGATGAAGTGACAGACGTGATTGCTCTGGTCACCTCACTGCTGAAGGCGGAATAGCAGACGCCCCGGCGGGCGCGAAGCTCGCCGGGGCGTCAGAAGACAGACGCTCAGCCCGCGTTAAAACAGCGACACGCGGAAGCCGGGGTTCAGGAAAGATTCGCGCGGCGCGTAATCCAGGGTTTTACCCTGCCAGTCATGCACATGCGCGCCTGCGGCCATCGCCACCGCATGTCCTGCACCGGTGTCCCAGATATTGGTGGGTCCGAAACGGGGATAGAGCTGAGCTTTCCCTTCCGCTACCAGGCAGAATTTCAGTGAGGAGCCGGTTGCAACGGTCTGATGCTCGCCCAGCTGCTTCAGGTACTCTTTCATCTCCTCATCGTCGCCATGAGAACGGCTTACCACCACCAGCGGTGGTCGTGCGTCACGCACATGAATCTGCTCACGATGACCGCCCTCCTCTTTCCACGCCTTCCCCTCCGCCGCAGAGTACATCACACCCAGCGCGGGGGCATAAACCACGCCCATAATCGGCTTGCCCGCCTCAATCAGCGCAATGTTCACCGTAAATTCGCCGTTGCGTTTGATGAACTCTTTGGTGCCATCCAGGGGATCGACCAGCCAGTAACGCTGCCAGTGCTGACGCTCTGTCCAGGCGGGCGGATCTTCTTCTGACAGCACCGGCAGATCGGGGGTTAACTGCTGCAGGCCAGAGAGGATCACCTCGTGCGCAGCGATATCCGCGGCGGTCACCGGCGAATCATCCGATTTGTGAGAAACGTCAAGCGGCGCGGCACCGTTATAGACCTGCATAATCGCGTCGCCTGCTTCGCGTGCCAGTTGGCAGATTTGCTCTAACATTTTTCACCTCGTTGTGTCTTTCTGCTGCAGGATCAGCTTTCCGTCAGACAGTGACATTTTAGCAGTTTCGCCTGACCTGCCCATTTACAGGCTGACCAGCGCGCCAATTTATAGATATATCAATATCATAGTTACCCGTTTATCGCCACGCCTGCGCCACTTTGCGCGCCCGCCGGAATCCGGTGCCGCCTCCGATGCGCCAAAACGTTATATCCATCACGATTTAAAATGACCCACCGGCAGGCTTTTACATTATTTTGAGATCCCCAATTATTTTTGCAGCAGGAGCAGGCATGTTTAAGCCCGGCATAGTCTTACTGGCACTTGGCGTTTCCGCCGCCGCACAGGCCGCAACGGTCGATCTACGCATACTGGAAACCACCGATCTTCATAGCAACATGATGGATTTCGACTACTACAAAGATACCCCAACCGAAAAGTTTGGCCTGGTGCGCACCGCCACGCTGATTCACGCCGCGCGCCAGGAGGTGAAAAACAGCCTGCTGGTCGACAACGGCGATATCATTCAGGGCAGTCCGCTGGGCGACTACATGGCGGCAAAGGGATTGCGTGAGGGGGAGATCCACCCGGTCTACAAGGCGCTCAACACCCTGGATTACAGCGTCGGCAACCTCGGCAATCATGAATTTAATTATGGCCTGCCCTACCTGAAGAAAGCGCTGGCCGGTGCCCGCTTTCCCTACGTCAATGCCAACGTCATCGACGTGAAGAGTGGCAAGCCGCTGTTTACGCCTTACCTCATCAAATCCACCACGCTGGTTGATCGTGAAGGCAAAACCCGGACCCTGAAGATTGGCTATATCGGCTTTGTGCCGCCGCAGATCATGGTGTGGGATAAAGCCAATCTGCAGGGCAAGGTGCGGGTCGATGACATCACGGAAACGGCGCGCCGCTATGTGCCGGAGATGCGTGCGCAGGGCGCGGATCTGGTCATCGCGATTCCGCACTCCGGCCTGAGCAGCGAGCCGTATCACACCCTGGCGGAGAACTCGGTTTACTATCTCAGCCAGGTTGAAGGCATCAACGCCATCCTGTTTGGCCATGCTCACGCCGTCTTCCCCGGTAAAGATTTTGCCGCGATTAAAGGCGCAGACATTAAGAACGGCACCCTGAACGGTGTGCCTGCGGTGATGCCCGGCATGTGGGGCGATCACCTGGGTGTGGTCGACCTGGTGCTGAACAATGACAACGGCAGGTGGCAGGTCACGAGCGGCAAAGCTGAGGCGCGCCCGATCTATGACATCGCAGCGAAAAAGTCTCTCGCCGCCGAAGATCCCGCGCTGGTGAAGGTCCTGGCTGAGGATCACCGCGCCACGCGCGACTTTGTGGCGAAACCCATCGGCAAGTCCGCCGACGTGATGTACAGCTACCTGTCGCTGGTACAGGACGATCCCACCGTGCAGATCGTCAACAACGCACAGCGCGCCTATGTCGAGCACTTCATTCAGGGCGATCCCGATCTGGGCCGTCTGCCGGTACTCTCAGCGGCGGCGCCTTTCAAGGCGGGCGGGCGTAAAAACGATCCGGCCAGCTATGTCGAAGTGGAGAAAGGGCCGCTGACCTTCCGCAACGCCGCCGATCTTTATCTCTACCCCAACACGCTGGTGGTCATGAAGGTCAGCGGGGCGCAGGTTAAAGAGTGGCTGGAGTGCTCTGCAGGCCAGTTTAACCAGATCGATCCGCACAGTACGAAAACCCAGTCGCTGATTAACTGGGATTTCCGCACCTATAACTTCGATGTGATCGACGGGGTCACCTATCAGATCGATGTGACCCAGCCAGCGCGCTACGACAGCGAGTGCCAGCTGATCCATCCTGATGCCTCCCGTATCCGTCAGCTGAGCTGGCAGGGTAAGCCGATCGACCCGCAGGCGACCTTCCTGGTGGCGACGAACAACTATCGTGCTTATGGCGGCAAATTTGCCGGCACCGGCGATAAGTATGTCGCCTTTGCCTCGCCGGATGAGAACCGTTCGGTGGTGGCAGCCTATATCAGTGCAGAGACTAAGGCGCACGGGGAAGTCCAGCCACAAGCGGACAATAACTGGCGGCTGGCCCCGATTAACGCATCCACGCCGCTGGACATCCGGTTTGAGACGGCACCGGGGGAGAAAGCGACCGGGTTTATTAAGCAGCATGCGCAATATCCGCTTCAGCCCAAAGGGACCGATGCGACTGGCTTCGCGTTGTGGCAGGTGAATTTACAGCAGAAGTAAGGCAGGATAAAACGCTGCAACCGGGCGGTTGCAGCGTCCGGCAATTACAGAATTTCCAGCAGTTCCACTTCGAAAATCAGGGTGCTGAACGGTGGGATGGAGGCACCCGCACCGCGCTCGCCATACGCGAGGTTCTGTGGGATCACCAGTTCCCATTTTGAGCCAACCGGCATCAGGGTCAGGGCTTCGATCCAGCCTGGGATCACACCGCTCACCGGGAACTCTGCCGGTTCGCCACGCGCCACCGAGCTGTCGAACACGCTGCCGTCGATCAGTTTGCCGGTGTAGTGCACGCGTACGCGATCCTGACGCGATGGGATAGGACCTTCGCCCTGAGTAATCACGCTGAACTGCAGACCGGATTCGGTGCTGTTCACGCCTTCACGCTGCGCATGTTCCTGCAGGAACGCCTGACCTTCTGCTGCCATGGCTTCGGTGCGCTCACGACGCACGCCTTCAGCACGTTCATGAACTTCACGCAGTGCGCGATGAACGACATCAACCGGTACGGCAGGCGAGTTCCCTTCCAGCGCGTCGCGCAGGCCCGCGAGCAGTGCTTCTGGCTGCAGCCCCTGCAGACCAGATTCCAGCAACTGCTGGCCAACCTGTAAACCAATACCGTAACTTGCTTGTGCTTCGACGCTGTCGAAAGAAGGGGTAGTCATCTTCGTTCCTTTCACTCTCGGATAAATTCGAACCGGCAGCATAGCAGCGCAGGCCGCTGGCGTAAAATGCCCTGCATCGCAGATGACTTTTCCCGGCGAAAGAGAAACAATAGAGCCGTCAGATTTATCAATGCTGGCAGGCACTTCGCGCCAGTATTGCCCATACTATAACTATCGACGGAATACCCCCCGTCTGTGGCACACGAAGAAGAGAGCAACTATGGGCCAGATCGCCCCACGACGCCGCCGGACGCGCGCAACACATATGATATCCCGGCTGCAGAACTGGCTGGCCGCACGCAGGCCAGCGCAGCCTGCCGGAGAGGAGGAACCCCGCATGGCTTCTGAGACGTCATCCCGCCTGCCGACATGGCTTCAGCGAATCTGGCATTTTACCGACGACATCCGTTGGATGGCACCGCTGCCCGCACCGCACCGTCGCGGCATTGTGGCGGCGCTGCTGGTTATGCTGGTGGCGTTTCTCTGGCCTGCCACGACGCCGCGTTATCCGGTCGAGCAGCCGGTTACGCCTTCCGCAGAGAAAGAGGTGCCGATGCAGGCCGATATCTACGATAACACCCGCTCCGGGCAGGCCTCCTCATCACAGCAGACGCCAAAAGCAGACTCTCAGGGCGCGTGGCGCAGTCTGACTATCGCGTCCGGCCAGACGCTGGCGCAGCTGTTTCGTGACAACAGCCTGCCGGTCAATGATGTGTTTGCGATGGCGCGGGTGGAAGGCAACGATCAGCCCCTCAGCTCACTGAAAAGTGGTCAGCAGGTCAAAATCCGACAGGATGCACAGGGTGTGGTAACGGGACTGACGGTGGAGGGCGCAGAGGGCCCGGTGCTGTTTACCCGTCAGACAGACGGCAGCTTTATCCGCGCGCAGTAGCTGAGCAAGGCATAAAAACAAAAACGCCGGCACAGGGCCGGCGATTTTGTTGTGCTCAGTTAATAAAATTAACCAGCAACAACCTTCACGGTCAGTTTAGCGAATACATCGCTGTGGACCTGGAAGTCTACTTCATGCTCACCGGTAGTACGCAGAACGCCGTTCGGCAGACGAACTTCGCTCTTCGCTACGTCAACGCCAGCTGCAGTAACTGCATCAGCGATGTCGCGGGTACCGATTGAACCGAACAGCTTACCTTCATCGCCTGCTTTAGACGTGATGGTCACGGTGCCCAGTGCATTGATTTTCTCAGCGCGTGCAGTCGCTGCAGACTGAACGTCAGCCAGTTTGGCTTCCAGTTCAGCACGGCGTGCTTCGAAATACTCAACGTTTTTCCTGGTAGCAGGAACAGCTTTGCCCTGTGGAACCAGGAAGTTACGAGCGTAGCCCGCTTTAACGTTAACCTGATCACCCAGGCTGCCCAGGTTTGCTACTTTATCAAGCAGAATAACTTGCATTACCTTATCCTCTTAAAGTCGTTAATGGACAGTTGCCGATTACTGATGACGATCAGTGTACGGCAGCAGAGACAGATAACGCGCGCGCTTGATGCAGCGAGCCAACTGACGCTGGTATTTTGCACGAGTACCGGTGATACGGCTCGGGACAATTTTACCGCTTTCGGTAATGTAGTTTTTCAACGTTGCGATGTCTTTGTAATCGATCTCAACAACGCCTTCCGCGGTGAAACGGCAGAACTTGCGACGACGGAAATAACGTGCCATTAGGCTAGTCTCCAGAATCTATCAATTCAATCTGCTCGGCATGGAACACCACTTTGCTCTGGCCATTGCGTGCCTGATGGCAACTAATGAAACCGTCCAGTGTGAGTTGCGTGCCGACCGTTATATGTTGAGTAATCACCTGATGGGTGCTGCCGCTGATAATCACCGGCATACGACACCAGGCTTGCCGGTGAAACCCGGCCTCCTCCTGCACTGAGCGGTGCTCTAGCACAAACTGACAGTGAGGAATTCCTGACGGGCTAATTTTTCGAACCGGCGTCCTGCACACAGTGCCGGACAAGCGCAGTCGATTAACCGTCACGATGGATTACTCTTCAGAATCCCCAGCATCTGACTCATCAGCGGATTCGTTAGCAAAATCTTCGCGACGATCACGACGCTCATCTTTCGCTTTAACCATCGGTGATGCTTCAGTTACCGCGTGTTTAACGCGCATAACCATGCTACGGATAACGGCGTCGTTGAAGCGGAAGTTCGTTTCCAGCTCATCGATCGCTTCCTGCGGCGCTTCAACGTTCATCAGAACGTAGTGAGCTTTGTGCAGTTTGTTGATCGGGTAAGCCAGCTGACGGCGGCCCCAGTCTTCCAGACGGTGAATCGTGCCCTGTGCACCAGTGATAGCACCAGTGTAACGCTCGATCATGCCAGGAACCTGTTCGCTCTGGTCAGGATGAACCATAAATACGATTTCGTAATGACGCATCGAAATTGCTCCTTACGGATTATTCAGCCTCCTGTCGGGGTCAGCCGCGGCCCATGGAAGCAAGGAACGTTATAGGCTGTGTCCCACAACCGTTCGCCGTAACGAGCCTTTGTGGGACACAGCCTGAGAATGCGGCTGAAAAATTGACGCGTAATCATACTGGCGACCGTGGCTAAACTCAAGCGCACATTTCAATAAAATGCGGCTGGGGACGCAGAGTCGGTGGGTCAGGAAGGGAACAGTGTAAAAACAGCGGGTTAATGCGGGATCGTTCAAAAACGCTGACAGAGAGGTTCAGCGGGACGATCTGGCGTTCGCAGGGGCAGTGGCTAAAATTAAAGCAGACGTCACGACAGGGTCGCTGGCGTCACACAGAGTGTCTTCCCTGAAGTGAGGAGTCGGGCATGAAAACGTTCGTCATCGCCACTTTCCTGGGTCTCTTCCTGTCTCCACCCGCCCTTGCCAGCCATGCTGACTGTGCGCAGCAGATAAGAAGTCACAGCAGTGAAGCGGCATCCGGTTATGTCTACGTTAACCGGCTGGACAGGCCGGAACGAAACCCGGTCAGCGCGCCTGTCAGTCCAGCTGAGAAATCGGCTGCGCGCTGGTAAGTACCGGTCGCGTCACGGGCGGCGGCATCCTGCTCCGCCCGTTCATCGTTTACAGCTGATGACGAAAGAAGCTGACCAGCGCCGTCAGGGCGGAGGGGGTGATCTTATGCCCAATCCCCTTTTCCGACAGCGACGTCAGATGCTGATCCAGGCCATTGTCACGCAGGGCCCTCTCCAGCCGCTCGGTTTCCGCCCAGGGCACCACCTCATCAGCCTCGCCATGCCACAGCAGCAGCGGCCGGTCTGCCAGTGCCGTGAGCCGGTTGCAGGGGTCATACTCCGCCAGAGGCGCCATACGGGCAGCAAATTTCGCCTGCCGGTCGGGCGTATCGGGGAGCCGCGGCGGAAACAGTGAGTGACTGAGCTGCATAAAATAGCCCGATCCCATCATGCAGGCGACGCTGTGAATCTGTGGGTAGCGCGCCATGGCCCCCAGGGCGGTCATGCCGCCCATTGAGGCTCCCGCCACCGCAAAACGCGAACCGGCAATCAGATTTTCATTTCGCAGCGCCGCTTCCAGCTGCGGCAGCTCATCAATGTTCTGCTTCAGGATCTCCCAGAAGCGGTCCAGGCGTGTCCCGGCATCACCGTCATAGCGCGCGCCATGTCGCGCCGCATCGGGCATCACCGCGCGAAAACCTGCCTGCGCCAGCGCCACCGCAAAGTAGGCGTAGACCTCTTTCGACGAGGTAAAGCCGTGATAAAACAGCACCGTGGGCAGCGGTGCCTGGCGCTGTCCGGCAGGCGTGGCGTGCAGGCATTCAATACCAGCCAGCGTTTCTGTCGTGAGTTCGATCATCGTCTCTCCTGATGGGGTGAAAGCGTGCCGCTTCAGTGTACGTGCTGTGGATGATTTAACGAAACGTGCCGCTGCGCTTAGCGGCCGGATTTCGCCCTAAACTTTTCCCCCTCCCTGCCGTTGATGGTGTACCCCCATAACTTGTTCAAAGGTAATTTATGAAGCGTCTCTCTCTCAGCGGCCTGAGTCTCGGAGTTAAGCTGTCTGTACTGACGTCTCTCAGCGTTGCGCTGCTGTTGCTGGTACTCACCCTGACTCAAAGCCACAACGCCTCACGCCAGCTGGAAAATCTCGCCATCGATGACATGCACAATCAGGTGCAGGGCATTAATGAAATGGCCTCCATGTTCAACGCCACCCTCACCGAAGAGGTGAGCCACTATACCAATCTGTTTATCAGCTTTTTACCCAGGCGTTTCAGCCTTGATGACAGCGCCAGAATTCAGGTGGGCGCATTTTCAACGCCCGTGCTGCGCGCCGGATTAAAAACGCTGAACCTCGATCAGGTCGCCGTCGACGATTTCACTGACCGCACCGCGGCGGTGGCGACGATTTTTGTGCGCGATGGCGATGATTTTATCCGCATCTCCACCTCGCTGAAAAAGGAGGATGGCAGTCGGGCTATCGGTACTCAGCTTGATCGCACCGGCGCCGCCTGGAAAAGCGTTCACGAAGGCAGGGCATATCAGGGCCTGGCCACGCTGTTCGGCCACCGCTATATCACGCAGTACCAGCCGGTAAAGGATGAGAGTGGCAGGGTCGTTGCCATCCTCTTCGTCGGCGTTGGCATTGACAAGCAGTATGCGCTGATGCGCGAAAAAATCCTGGCTCGCCGGCTGGGTGACAGCGGTCATTTCTTTGTGCTCAACGGCACGCCCGGTAAGACGCAGGGCAACTATCTGTTTGACCAGCACAACGAAGGAAAACAGCCCGGCTGGGATAGCGCCATCCTGCAGCCGCTATTGACGCAGCCACAGGGCATGCAGCAGGTGGAGATTGACGGTGAGCAGAAAATCCTGGCCTGGCAGCAGTTGCCGGGCTGGAACTGGGTGATCACCGGCGAAGTTAACCGTGCCAGCCTGCTGGCTCCGATTACCCACAGCCGTAACCTGTTCCTGATGACCGGACTGATTCTGGTGGTGATCTTTGCGCTGGGGTTTGTCTGGTACAGCCGCCGGGCCATTACCCATCCGCTGCAGCAGGTGATCCATCTGGCGGAGCAGTATGCCGCCGGTAATCTGCAGGTCAACCTGAAGACCACCCGCTCTGATGAGGTAGGCCAGCTGATCGTGGCAATTAACGGTATTGGAAACGGTCTGGAAAAAATCGTCAGCCAGGTGCGCGTTGCCGCACAGGAGATCAGTGACGGTACGGATACCATCGCCGTCAGCAGCCATAACATCAGCGAGCAGATTGGACGTCAGGCCAGCAGCGTCGAGCAGACCTCCGCCAGCATGGAGCAGTTTGGCGCAACGGTGGAACACACCGCCGACAGCCTGCGTCAGGCGATGTCCCTGGTGGCGGAAGCCAGCGGAATCGTCAGCCACGGCAGCCAGACGGTGGAGCGCTCGGTGAACACCATGTCAGCGATTAAAGTGTCGTCACAAAGCATTGCGGACATTACCCATGTGATTGAGTCGATTGCCTTCCAGACCAACATCCTGGCGCTGAATGCTGCCGTTGAAGCGGCGCGAGCCGGTGAGCAGGGCCGCGGTTTTGCCGTGGTCGCGGCAGAAGTGCGGGCACTGGCACAGCGTTCGGCGCAGGCGGCCAAAGAGATCGATGGGCTGATTGCCACCTCCATCGGCAACGTGGCAGAGGGACATCAGCTCTCTGAACAGACGCGCGATGCGATGACTAACATTGTGACGCACATCGAGCAGGTGCAGGCGCTGATGGGCGAGATCAACGTAGCGGCGCAGCAGCAGGCGGCGGGCATTGGTCAGGTTAACTTGGCGATGAATCAGATCAGTCAGGCGACCCATCAGAACAGCGAGCTGGTGGCGCAGGCGGAAAACAGTGCGCAGACGCTGAGTGATAAAGGTCATCATCTCACCCAGCTGGTCAGCGTATTCAGCCTTAAAGCCTGACCGCCTTCAGGACGATGACATACACTTACTGTCTCGTCCTGAAAAGGGGTTTTGCTATGCGTTCCGCTTACTTACTGATCCTGAGCCTGCTTCTGGCAGGCTGTTCCGCCCTTCAGACAACGCCAGAAGCGCCGCCTGCCCCAACGCAGCAGGCACAGGAGATTTCACGGTCGCAAAGTGGCGGCTTACCGAAGCTGGGTAATATCACCGTGAATGTGCATGGCTCGCCGGATGACGCCCAGCGGGCGGTGGCCGCCCGGGCCAATCAGGCCGGAGCGGTTTACTATCAGATCGTGGCGCTGAGTGAAACGGTGATGCCTGGCTTGTGGTACGCCAGTGCGATTCTTTATGGTGCGTCACCGGCCACAGGCGCGGGCCAGTAAACGATCGGTCACTGCGGCTTCCAGCGGGCGTGAACCGCGCGGGTCGAGCCACTGCTGGCACCAGGCATCGGCCAGCGGCGGTTCGGCATATTTCAGCAGCTGAGCGCCCGTCGCCAGCAGTAGCAGCGTGCGGGTGACCTCGCGCGCCTGCTCTTCAGGGATGTGGTTAAGTATCAGCCGCAGCTGACGCCAGCGCGCATCAAAATGCCGGTTACTTCCTTTTACCGCCTCAAACTCCTGATTCAGCATCTCAGTCACCTCCGCCTGGCGGGCGAGCACGCGCAGGACGTCCAGACACATTACGTTGCCCGACCCCTCCCAGATACTGTTGACCGGCATGTCACGATAGAGACGCGGCAGCTCACTCGCTTCGCAGTAGCCAATCCCGCCCAGCACCTCCATCGACTCCGCTACAAACGGCGCGCCCGCTTTGCAGATCTGATACTTAGCGGCCGGGGTAAATAAGCGGGCAAAGGTGACCTCATGCGGTTTCGCCGGCTGGGACCAGGCGCGCGCCAGGCGCATCAGCAGCGCAGTCTGCCCCTCCAGCTGCAGCGCCTGCTGAGCCAGCACCTGCCGCATCAGCGGCAGATCCACGAGGTTTTTCCCCTGCACCTGACGCTGGTGAGCATGCCAGAGTGCCACCGAGAAGGCCCGCCGCATCTGCCCGTGACTGCCGAGTGCGCAGTCGAAGCGCGTCATCCCGGCCATCTTCAGGATCAGCCGCACCCCTTCACCCTCTTCTCCCAGCAGCCAGCCCGTCGCCTCGCGAAACTCCACTTCGCAACTGGCGTTCGAGCGATTGCCCAGCTTCTCTTTGAGCCGTTCAAGCTGAATGGCATTGCGGGTGCCGTCGGGCAGCAGTCGCGGCAGGAAGAAGCAGCTTAATCCGGCGGGCGTCTGTGCCAGCACCAGATGCGCATCACTCTGCGGCACAGAGAAGAACCATTTATGGCCGGTCAGCCGCCAGGCTTCGCCGGGGCCGCGCGCCTCAAGCGGTTCAGCAAAGGTGGTGCTGGTAAGCAGATCGCTGCCCCCCTGCTTCTCTGTCATTCCCATGCCGATCAGCAGGCCGCGTTTCTGGTCGCCGGGCTGCGCATGGGTATCGTAGCGGTCGCTGAGCAGCGGATCGAGCCAGCCCTCAAATGCGGCGGGCAGCCAGGTCTGCAGCAGCGGAATGGCAGCGTGTGTCATGGTCATCGGGCAGAGCGTGCCCGCTTCAACCTGTGCATGCAGGATAAAGCGCGCGGCACGCGCCACGCTCGCCTGTTCCCGAACCGCAGGCTGCCAGCTGAGGTTGTGCAGGCGGCTGGCGCAGACGCCCTGCATCAGCAGGTGCCAGGCGGGGTGAAAACGGACCTCATCCAGCCGCACGCCACGGGCGTCATAGCGCTGCAGCTCAGGGGGGTCGGTATTGGCAAGCCGGCCAAGCTCCAGCGACTCGGCCCCGCCGAGCTGTGAGCCAACGGAGGTCAGCCATTCCCGATCCCACCCGGCCCCCTCACGGGAAAGGGCTTCGCTGAGCGGCGTATCAGAAAGAAACAGATTACTGTTGCTGAGAGGATGGGGCTGATTAAAAACGGTGTGTGTTGTCCAGGTCATAACCACTCCTCGCGGATGTCACTCCGTAAGTATGCGAAGGACGCGGGGTTATGCCTGGTACAGAAACTAATTTGTGGCGAGGATCACATCGGGGATCAGGCGTTGCGCTGGCGCACCGCTTCAAACAGGCAGACGCCGGTGGCCACCGAGACGTTGAGCGACGAAACGCTGCCCGCCATCGGAATGCTGATCAGCTCATCGCAATGTTCACGGGTCAGGCGACGCATGCCCTCACCCTCTGCGCCCATCACCAGCGCCATCGGGCCGGTCATTTTGCTCTGGAAGACGGTATGGTCAGCTTCTCCTGCGGTGCCGACAACCCAGATGTTGTACTCCTGCAGCAGACGCAGCGTACGCGCCAGGTTGGTGACGCGGATCAACGGCACATTTTCCGCCGCGCCGCTGGCCACTTTTTTGGCGGTGGCGTTCAGAGGGGCAGAACGATCTTTCGGCACGATAATCGCGTGCACACCGGCCGCATCCGCGCTGCGCAGACAGGCGCCCAGATTGTGCGGGTCGGTGACGCCATCCAGCACCAGCAGGAACGGTTTATCCAGGCTCTGCAGCAGATCCGGCAGATCGCCCTCCTGATACTGACGCCCGGGTTTTACCCGTGCCACGATGCCCTGATGCACCCCGCCTTCGACCTGACTGTCGAGCCATTTACGCTCCGCCAGCTGAATGACGATCCCCTGAGCTTCCAGCGCGGCGACCACGGGTTGCAGGCGACGATCGTCGCGGCCTTTGAGGATAAAGACTTCCTGAAAACGTTGTGGAGCACGTTCCAGCAGCGCCTGCACGGCATGGATACCAAAAATAATTTCGCTCATCAATCTGCTCAGTGGTTGGAAATGAAAAGAATGACCGCCCTTTCTCCGGAGAGAAAAGGCGGTGACGCGCCTCAGTCAGACTCGGTCTTTCTTCTGGCGCGCTTCGCCTTTGTGGCGGCGGCGATTTTACGGGTTTTTTCCGAGACGTTTTTACTTTTTTTCTCGCTATTTGCCCCGGCAGATTTGCCTTTGCCTCCCCGGAAGGCGGCGTCCGGCTCGAAGTTAGACTTACGGCTCGCATCGCGACGGCGCTTCGCTGGCGCTTTATCGTCGCGTTTTGCGCGGTCGCGCGCGGTTTTTCCTTCGCCACGCACCTGCCGCTGACTGGAGATCAGGGCAAAGTCGATTTTACGCTCGTCCATATGCACGGCTTCGACCCGCACTTCCACGGTGTCACCCAGGCGATAGGTGCGCCCGCCCGATTCACCAATCAGACGCTGACCCACCGGGTCAAAACGGTAGTAGTCATTGTCGAGTGAGGAGACATGCACCAGACCATCAATGAAGAGATCGTTTAAGCGCACAAAGAAGCCAAATCCGGTGACGCTGGAGATGACGCCGTTGAACACGTTACCGACCTGATCCTGCATGAAGTCACACTTAAGCCAGTCCGCCACGTCGCGCGTCGCTTCATCTGCGCGGCGCTCGGTCAGGGAGCAGTGCAGGCCCAGTTGCAGCATCTGCGGCATGTCATAGTGATAGCCACCGGTCGCGGTCGTCAGATCTTTGGCGACGCTGCGATCTTTCGGCATCAGGTACTTAATGGCGCGCTGAACCAGCCCTTTGCCTTCATCCTGCTCTTTTGCCAGCAGATATTTGATGGCGCGGTGCAGCGTCAGATCCGGGTAGCGACGGATCGGCGAGGTAAAGTGAGCATAGGAGGAGAGGGCCAGACCGAAGTGGCCGCGGTTCTCCGGATCGTACACCGCCTGCTTCATGGAACGCAGCAGCATGGTCTGCAGCATTTCCGCATCCGGACGATCGGCCACCTGCTTCAGCAGCGCCGCATAGTCAACAGGCTGCGGTTTGTTGCCGCCTGGCAGGCTCAGTCCCAGTTCATTGAGCACGGTACGGAAGCTCTTGATGCTCTCGTCGGTCGGACGATCGTGGTCGCGGAACAGCGCCGGTTCCTGATTTTTCTCCACAAAGCGTGCCGAGGCGATGTTCGCCAGGATCATGCACTCTTCGATCAGCTTGTGGGCGTCATTACGGGAGACGCGTTCCACCCGCTCAATACGGCGCTCGGCGTTGAAAATAAACTTCGCCTCTTCCGTCTCAAACGAGATACCGCCGCGTTCTTCGCGGGCAGCATCCAGCGCCTGATAGAGGTTATGCAGCTCTTCAAGATCTTTTACCAGCGGCGCGTACTGCTGACGCAGCTCTTTGTCGCCCTGCAGGATATTCCAGACCTTGTTATAGGTCAGACGCGCATGGGAGTTCATCACCGCTTCATAATGTTTGAAGCCGGTCAGTTTACCCTTGGTCGAAATGGTCATCTCGCACACCATACACAGGCGATCCACCTGCGGGTTAAGCGAACAGAGGCCATTCGACAGCACTTCCGGCAGCATCGGCACCACCTGTGACGGGAAGTAAACCGAGGTGCCGCGCTGATGCGCCTCATCATCCAGTGGCGTGCCCGGACGAACGTAGTAGCTCACATCGGCAATCGCTACCCACAGACGCCAGCCACCCCCGCGCTTTTTCTCACAGTAGACGGCATCATCGAAGTCACGGGCATCTTCACCATCAATGGTGACCAGCGGCAGTTTGCGCAGATCGACGCGGCCTTTTTTCGCCTCTTCCGGCACCTCTTCTTTCAGCTGGCTGATCTGGGCTTCTACCTGCGGCGGCCAGGTGTGCGGAATTTCATGGGTGCGCAGCGCCATGTCCACGGCCAGGCTGGTGCCCATATCTTCGCCGAGGATTTCAATCACCTTACCGATCGCTTTGCTGCGACGGTTCGGGCGCTGCACCAGCTCCACCACCACCACGGAACCCATACGGGCCTGCATCGTCTCTTCTGGCGGGATGAGAATATCGAAACTCAGGCGACTGTCATCCGGCACCACGAAGCCGGCACCGGCATCGGTAAAGTAGCGGCCAACGATCTGATTGTTGCGGGGTTCCTGCACCCGGACCACGCGCGCTTCGCGACGGCCTTTGCGATCGGCACCCAGCGGCTGCGCCAGGATCACGTCACCGTGCATGCAGAATTTCATCTGTTCAGCGGAAAGATAGAGGTCATCTTTCTGACCTTCCGCCCGCAGGAAGCCGTAGCCATCACGATGGCCGATAACTTTACCGCGCAGGAGATCGAGGCGTTCTGGCAGGGCATAACACTGACGGCGGGTGAAGACCAGCTGACCATCACGCTCCATGGCGCGAAGGCGGCGACGCAGCGCCTCAAGCTGCTCTTCATCGTGCAGATTCATCTCTTCAGCCAGCTCTTCACGGCTGGCCGGTTTTTCACGTTTTTCTAATAAAGCCAGGATAAATTCACGGCTTGGAATAGGGTTTTCGTATTTTTCAGCTTCTCTATCCTGAAAAGGATCTTTTGACATAACGGTTCCTCCGATGTCATTTAATATTTATATCCGCCGGCGATCTGGACAGTATGATTTCATAAAGTGGCGTATTGCCTTCGACCAAATCGGCCAGCGTATAGTTATCCAGCTCCTGCAAAAATCGCTGTACTGCATCATGCAGCGCCTGTTTAAGACGGCAGGCGGGCGAAATGGAGCAGGAGGGGCAATCGACTAATTGTAGCGGCTCCATCCTGCGGACCACTTCACCAATCACAATCTGACGCGGCGGCATACCCAGACGAATACCGCCATTTTTACCCCGTGTTGCAGCGACATAGCCCGCCCGGCTCAGCTGATTAATGATTTTGACCATATGGTTACGCGACAAACCGTACGTGTCGGTTACCGCAGTAATATTGGTCTGCTGGCCTTCGGGTAACGAGGCCAGATAAATCAGGGCCCGTAAGCCATAATCAGTAAAACTCGTGAGCTGCACAGTAACCTCAGTGAACCTTCAGGCGTGGCATGACATTGTTCGCCTTACAATGGGTGTCGGGATTAAATCGGATCGCCATTCGATTAACTACGATGATAAACCAGAGTGTGATTGGCCGTGCGTTTTTTTCAGTCAGCACCGGGTTTGACAAGCGAAGGGAAGATAAGTGGCATCAGAGAGTGGAAAAACAAGGGCCGGACAGCGTCCGGCCTCAATCATTATGCGTCGAACGGATCGCGCAGAATCATTGTTTCACTGCGATCGGGACCGGTTGAAATAATATCAATCGGCACACCCGTTACCTCTTCAACGCGCTTGATGTAATCACGCGCCGCCTGAGGTAAACCTTCCAGCGTCTTAACGCCAAACGTTGTCTCGCTCCAGCCTGGCAGCGTTTCGTAGATCGGCTCAATGCCTTCCCAGTTCTCTGCTGCCAGCGGCGTAGAGGTCACTTCGCGGCCATCCGGCATACGGTAAGCGACACAGATTTTCACCTCTTTCAGGCCATCCAGCACGTCCAGCTTGGTCATGCAGAAACCTGACAGGGAGTTGATCTGAACTGCACGGCGAACGGCCACCGCATCCAGCCAGCCGGTACGACGACGACGTCCGGTGGTCGCACCAAACTCGTTGCCCTGTGCACACAGGAACTCACCGGTTTCATCGAACAGCTCGGTCGGGAACGGGCCTGCACCTACGCGGGTGGAGTACGCTTTCACAATACCCAGCACGTAGTCGACATAACGCGGGCCGATACCTGAACCGGTCGCCACGCCACCTGCGGTGGTGTTGGACGAGGTCACGTAAGGATAGGTCCCGTGGTCGATATCCAGCAGGGTACCCTGCGCGCCTTCAAACATGATCAGGTCGCCACGCTTACGCGCGCTGTCCAGCAGTTCAGAGACGTCAACCACCATGCCGGTCAGGATGTCAGCGACTTCCATCACATCGCTCAGCACTTTGTCGAAATCGACGGCGGGCTCTTTGTAGTACTCCACCAGCTGGAAGTTGTAGAAATCGACCACTTCCTTCAGCTTGGCAGCAAAGGTTTCTTTGTTGAACAGGTCGCTGACGCGCAGTGCGCGACGCGCCACTTTATCTTCATAAGCCGGTCCGATGCCACGGCCGGTGGTCCCGATCGCTTTGGCACCGCGCGCACGTTCACGCGCCATGTCCATCGCAACATGATATTGCAGGATCAGCGGACAGGCTTCAGAAATCAGCAGACGTTCACGTACCGGAATCCCGCGCGCTTCCAGACCTTTCATCTCCTTCATTAAAGCTTCAGGAGAGAGCACAACACCGTTACCAATGATGCTGGTCACGTTATCGCGCAGAATGCCAGAAGGGATCAGGTGGAGGACGGTTTTTTCACCGTTGATGACAAGCGTGTGGCCCGCATTGTGGCCGCCTTGATAACGCACAACGTAATTCGCGCGTTCAGTCAGAAGGTCTACAATCTTACCTTTACCTTCGTCACCCCATTGGGTGCCCAGTACGACGACGTTCTTACCCATTTCTCAAAATCACCGATTGCTTAAAAAAGGATTCTACCATCTGATCCCGCTGTTTTCAGCACTTTTAGCATACGATTGCGCGCTTTTTTGCCTGAGTTTTGATCACTACAACATGTTGGGGATTCTGGCGCAAAAAGGCACAATTTAGCCGGTTTCAGCCACGGTTTCAGACGTTGCCGTGCAGACTCAGCATGCAGTAGATGACCATGCCTGCCACCACCAGTCCGCCACCGAAACGGTGCAGCAGACGATCCGGTAAGCGGGTCATCGACAGGATCATGCGTCGCCAGAGGCGTGGCATAAACATCGGCCCCAACCCTTCGAGCACTAACACCAGCGCCAGTGCCATCCAGATGCTTGTTTTCATTCTGATACCCAAAAAAAAGGCCGACAACATTGTCGGCCTGTAGGTTATATCAGTTCTTAACGTGTCGCGTTAGAGGGCGCCTTCATATATCGGAAGAAGTCGCTATCCGGGCTTAACACCATCACGTCCTGATTTTCGCTGAAGCTGTTTTCGTAAGCACGCAGGCTACGAATAAAGGCGTAGAAGTCAGGATCTTTGCTGAACGCATCGGCAAACAACCGGGCCGTTTCCGCATCACCATCACCGCGGGTGATCAGCGCTTCACGCTGCGCTTCGGCCAGCGTACGCGTGACCTGATAGTCCGCCTGGGCGCGCAGTTTTTCCGCCTCTTCCTGACCCTGTGAACGCTGGCTGCGTGCAACCGCTTCACGCTCAGCGCGCATACGGTTGAAGATCGCATCAGACACTTCGGTCGGCAGGTTGATCTGCTTGATGCGCACATCAACGACCTGAATACCTAACGCGGCCATACTGTTCGGATTCGGAGCGGGCTCGTTGCTGTTGGTTTCACGCTCAACACGGGCCGCTGCGCTGGCAATCGCGTCATCCGCCGCTGGCGTCGCTACTTCATCATCGCTGCCGACAGAACCGGTGTTCAGCGCGTCACGCACGTCCGTGGTCAGGCGACCGCGGGAATCCGTAACGATATCTTTCACATCCAGACGGCCCATTTCAGAACGCAGGCGGTCACTGAACTTACGTTTCAGCAGCACTTCCGCCTGAGAGACATCCCCGCCACCGGTGGCCAGGTAGTAACGACTGAAGTCGCTGATACGCCACTTGATGTAGGAGTCCACAATCAGATCTTTCTTCTCTTTGGTGACGAAGCGATCGGCCTGATTGTCCATGGTCTGGATACGTGCATCCAGCGTCTTAACCGTTTCCAGGAATGGGATCTTGAAATGCAGACCCGGCTCAAACACCTGCGGCTTGTTTTCGCCGTCGCGCAGAACTTTACCGAAGCGCAGCACGATGCCGCGCTCGCCTTCCTGCACCACAAACAGCGACGCATAGAGCGCCACCAGCACGACGATAATTAAAAATATTATTGGCTTACGCATCGATTACTCTCTCCCTTCGCGCTGGCTGTCGCTGCGCTGAGCATTCGCCCGGCGCTGATCCATGATGTTGTCCGGACTGTATGACGACGTGTCATTGCGGCTGGCATTGCGATCGGAGAGCGCAGGCAGTGACGAGCTGGTTCCGCCCTTCTGACCGTGCTGGCCGGATGCAGCCTGACCGCCACGCATCAGCTGGTCCAGCGGCAGCATCATCAGATTATTACCGCGATCGTTAACCAGAACTTTGCGGGTATGGCTCAGTACGCGTTCCATGGTCTCAATATAGAGACGCTCCTTGGTGATCTCTGGCGCCGCTTTATACTCCGGCAGAATCTTGGCGAAACGCGCCACTTCACCCTGCGCTTCCAGAACGGTTCGCTCTTTGTAAGCGCGCGCCTCTTCCAGAATACGCTGCGCCTGGCCATTCGCACGAGGCTGAACTTCATTAGCGTAGGCTTCCGCTTCACGGACGTACTGCTCGCGGTTTTCACGCGCGGCGATAGCGTCATCAAACGCAGATTTCACCTCTTCTGGCGGACGGGCCGCCTGGAAGTTGACGTCCAGTACCGCGATGCCCATGTTGTACGGGCGAATCGTCTCGTCAATTTCACGCTGGGTATCGCTACGCACCACGGTACGGCCTTCGGTGAGAATGCGATCCATGGTAGAACGGCCAATTACGCCACGCAGCGCGCTGTCGGTCGCCTGACGCAGGCTGTCGTCGGCGCTGGTGACCGCATAAAGATAGCGTTCCGGATCGGTCACGCGGTACTGCACGTTCATCTCTACGCGCACCACGTTTTCGTCGGAGGTCAGCATGACGCCAGACGCCGCCAGTTCACGCACCGACTCGACGTTGACCGCACGAACCTGATCGATGAAGGTCGGCTTCCAGTTCAGACCCGGTTCGACCAGGTGACTGAACTTACCGAAACGCGTGACCACGCCCCGTTCCGCTTCTTTGATGGTGTAGAAACCGCTTGCAGCCCAGATGACGACCGCCGCTACCGCGACGATGCCAGCCAGTTTGCCACCGCTGCCGGAGCCGCGCTGACCGTTATCGCTCTGTTTGCCACCGCCCAGTCCGCCAAGCTTCTTGCTCAGTTTACGGAAGATATCATCCAGATCAGGAGGCCCGGATTCCCGTCCTCCCTTATTCCCCCCAGAGTTGCCGCCTTGATTATTGCTGCTTCCCCACGGGTCGCGGTCCTGTCCGTTATTTCCGGGCTGATTCCACGCCATGTTCTACTCCATTTATTGTAATTACGGTTTTTACCCTTCATTTTTCGGATGCGACAATCGTCTAATGTTAAGGTAAATGCGTTTTGGCAATATCAAACAATGTAACTGGTCAGCGACGGTTCCTGCTTACATAAACGCATCCATTCAATAATGGGCATACGTATCTGCAATCCTACACTGCCGTCTTCTTCATTCCACTCTTTCTCAATCGCCTGCAACTGATAGAAGCGACTGCGAAGTCGCCCCGCTTCCGGTGGCAGACGTAATGCATGCTGAGCAATCTCTCCGGACAGCCGCTCAGAGAGCGCCTGCCAGAGCAACGGAAGGCCTGCACCGGTCTGGGCAGAGAGCCAGACACGAATCGGCAGATTCTCTTCGTTGCGATCGATACGCGGCTCAAATCCGTCGAGCATATCGATTTTATTCATCACCAGTAACGTCGGGATCTCATCCGCTTCAATCTCTTCGAGGACGGCATCGACGGCAGCCATATTATCGGTGACGCGAACATCGGCGCCATCAACCACGTGCAGCAGCAGCGTCGCCTGGCGTGTCTCCTGCAGCGTGGCTTTAAACGCGGCAACCAGGTCGTGAGGAAGATGGCGAATAAACCCGACCGTGTCCGCCAGCACGACTTCCCCGACATCAGCCACATTCAGACGGCGCAGCGTAGGGTCGAGCGTCGCAAACAGCTGGTCTGCGGCAAAGACGTTGGCCGAGGTCATGGCATTAAAGAGGGTCGATTTGCCGGCGTTGGTATACCCCACCAGCGAAACGGTCGGCACATCCGCTTTGGCACGTGACTGACGCCCCTGTTCGCGCTGCTTTTCAACCCGCTCAAGGCGAGACAGAATCTGGCTGATGCGTCCGCGTAACAGACGGCGGTCTGTTTCTAACTGGGTTTCACCCGGACCCCGCAAACCAATCCCGCCCTTCTGGCGTTCAAGGTGGGTCCAGCCGCGCACCAGACGTGTGGCGAGATGGCGAAGCTGTGCCAGCTCGACCTGCAATTTACCTTCGTGGGTGCGTGCCCGTTGGGCAAAGATATCCAGAATTAAACCGGTGCGATCAATGACCCGGCATTCGCACAGGCGCTCGAGGTTTCTTTCCTGAGCGGGCGTAAGGGCATGATCGAATAAGACGACCGATGCTCCTGTTGTTTTTACCGCATCGGCAATTTCAACGGCTTTTCCTTCACCGACAAAATACTTGGGGTGTGGCGCTTTACGGCTGCCAGTTACCACTTGCAGCGCCTCAACGCCAGCAGAAGAGACCAGGGTTTCAAACTCCTGCAGATCTTCTACTTCTTTGTCTTGGGAGAACCAGATGTGTACCAGTACGGCCTGCTCACCGGCATCATAACGGTCAAACAAGCTATAACCTCGCTAAAATAAAAGACCAGGACGGAAAACCTCTGTTCTCCGATCCTGGCTGTACGGCGACGCGTTACTCTGCGTTATCACCGTCTTGTTGTGGCTGTGGCTGCGCAGATGTGTTGCTGCCACCATGATGGTAATTGTTGCTGCCGCCACCGGTATTATTGCTATGGTGAGAAACCGGGCGTGAAGGAACAACGGTAGAAATGGCGTGTTTATAAACCATCTGACTTACCGTGTTTTTCAACAAAATGACGAACTGATCAAATGACTCAATCTGACCCTGCAGCTTAATACCGTTAACCAGATAAATCGAAACCGGAACACGTTCACGACGCAGTGCGTTCAAAAACGGGTCTTGTAATGATTGCCCCTTAGCCATTCTATCTTTTCCTTATATGCTTGTTGTTTGTTGCTCGTAGAACCTATGGTTCTGAAAAAAACTGCGTAAAAATTTGCGCACGATAACTCATCAATTGTACACAATCACCCATGCTTCGCACTAAGAACCTGTAACACCGTATCACGCGCCAGCCGGGGCTCGTCACTGTCAAGCCAGTGAACGTTTTCCCAGCCACGTAACCAGGTCATCTGTCTCTTAGCGAGCTGCCGGGTTGCGCAAATTCCCCGATAAACCATCTCGCTGTAATCGATTTCGCCTGATAAATAAGACCACATCTGACGATAGCCAACACAACGAATGGAAGGCATGTCCGTATGCAAATCACCTCGTGCAAACAGGGCCCGAGCCTCCGCTTCAAATCCTGACGCCAACATCTGCTCAAAACGTAACGCGATGCGCTGGTGCAGCAGTTCGCGGCTCGCGGGGGCGATGGCAAACTGATGCACGTCGTAGGGTAACGCTTCACCGGAGGTTTTTGTCAGTTCCGTTAAAGTTTTACCCGAAATAAAAAAAACTTCCAGTGCTCGCGAAAGTCTCTGCGGATCATTCGGATGAATACGACTACCAGCAACCGGGTCGATCTCACACAGCTGGCGGTGCAAAGCTTCCCAGCCTTTTTCACGCGCCGTTTGCTCTATCTGCTGACGAACGTCGGGATCGGCCGAGGGCAACGGCGACAATCCTTCAAGTAACGCCTTGAAGTAGAGCATGGTTCCACCAACAAGCAACGGAATTCGTCCAGCATGAACGATATCCGCCATTTCTGCTAAAGCATCGCGCCGGAACTCCGCAGCCGAATAGGCTTCTGCGGGATCGCGGATGTCGAGCAGACGATGGGGGGCCACTGCTAACTCCTCAGCCGACGGTTTTGCCGTACCAATATCCATCTGACGATAGATTAAGGCAGAATCGACGCTGATTAGTTCCACCGGTAACTGCCTGCGCAGTTCAATGGCTAATGCGGTTTTACCCGATGCAGTGGGTCCCATCAAAAAAATCGCCTTTGGCCGGCCAGCCTGGTTCAGTTCACTCATGCTTCAACGCGTTAATCGCGCTCTCAATCTCTAAGGGCTGTAACAAGCCTGAAGGTGGCGATTTCAGTAGCTGTGGGCAGAGCCGTTCGAGCTCTGCCAGCAGGTTGATCGCCTGTGAGTGATTCCAGTCGGAGGACGCTGCATCCTGACGCCGTGCCAGCCACTGGGCCAGCTGCGTCGCAGAGTTCTCCTGCTGCCGGGCGAGATAGCCTAACAGTTCAGGAATCAAGATTTGTAAATTTTGTGTTCGTAACGGTAAAGGCACCGCACGCAGGGTCACGTGGTCACCGTCAGGCTGCAGATCGATACCCATCTGACTGAGCAGACTGCTGTTTTCTTTGGCGGCCTGACACTCCTCCCGCGCCATTTTCAGGCGCACCGGAATCAGAAGGGGCTGCGGTTTAAGCCCCTCTTCACCCGGTTCGAGCTGCGCCTGCTTCAGCCAGCGCGCCGCGACCGGCAGCGCCATCAGGAACAGTTTCTGGTCCTGTTCCAGCAGCGCATAGTGGTTCTGCAGGACGGTCAGCACCCGGCCAAAACTCTGCGCATGGGCCGCCAGCGGCGTGGCTTTCTCCGGCTGACGCCGCGCAGCCGGTTCGCGGGCTTCAGGCGCCACCGCACTGGCGGCAGGCGTTTTCAGCAGCTGCTGATAAACCGCGCCTTCACGCTGACGATAGACGTTCTCTTTGTTTTGCCATGCGGGGGCTGGCTCACGGGCGGGCGCGGCCGGTCGCTTCTCACTGGCGGAGGTCACAGGCTGGGCAAAATGGTTGCCCCCGGCGGCCTGACGATTCTCCGGCTGCCAGCGTGGGGCCGGTTCTTCTGCTTTCAGCGCGGGCAGCGCTGGTGCGGCAACCGCCTGAAGCGCGCTGACCACGCCCTGATAAATAAAGTCATGCACCAGACGTGACTGATGAAACCGCACTTCGTGTTTGGCCGGATGGACGTTGACATCCACCTGATGCGGATCGATCTCCAGATAGAGCACGTAAGCGGGTTGCTGCTCATCCTGCAGCTGGTCCTGAAAAGCCTGGCGGATAGCGTGGTTGATCAGCCTGTCACGCATCATGCGGCCATTGACGTAGCAATATTGCAGCTCGCTGACCTGACGCGACCCGGCCGGATCGGCGACCCAGCCGCGCAGCGAAAGATCGTCATGTTGCCAGTCGATGCGCAGCGCATGCTGCATAAAGGTGGTGCCGCAGATGGCGGCCAGCCGCCGTTCGCGCTGACTCTCCTCGCTGACGGCCCGATACTGGCGCATCATTTTGCCGTTATGGCTGAGCGAAAAGGCGACATCAAACCGCGCCAGCGCAATACGACGAATCACCTCGTCGATGTGACCAAATTCGGTTTTCTCGGTGCGCATGAATCTGCGCCGCGCGGGGGTGTTATAAAACAGGTCCAGCACTTCCAGCGTGGTGCCGCAGGGGTGCGCAGCCGGTTTGACCGTCACCGCCATCTCACGCCCTTCGGCATAAGCCTGCCAGGCTTCGGTCTGATCGGCGGTACGCGAGGTTAAGGTCAGGCGGGAGACCGAACTGATACTGGCCAGCGCTTCCCCCCGGAACCCCAGACTCATGATCGCCTCCAGGTCATCCAGCGAGGCAATTTTACTGGTGGCGTGCCGGGCGAGCGCCATCGAGAGTTCGCTTTTCACGATGCCGCAGCCGTTGTCACGGATGCGGATAAGCTTTGCGCCCCCTTTTTCAATATCAACGTCAATGCGCGTTGCGCCAGCATCAAGGCTGTTTTCCACCAGCTCTTTTACAACCGATGCAGGACGCTCAACCACTTCCCCCGCCGCAATCTGGTTTGCCAGCTGAGGCGGTAAAATTTGTATCGGCATGGTGGATATCCTTTTGGCTGACAGCCCGGCGCGTGGCCGGGCGAACAATCAGGATGCAGGGATTTTCAGGTTCTGCCCCAACATTACGTTGGTCGACTTCAGATTATTGGTCTGCATTATCGCTTTTGGACTGACGCCATAGTGTGCGGCGATACCGGTCAGGGAATCCCCGACGACCACTTTGTGCCGCACAACACCCCGGGCGCGGGTCGTGCGGCTGGTCGTGGCACTGGCGGGCACCTTCAGCCGCTGTCCGACCCAGACCACATCCCGCTTCAGCGTATTCAGCTCACGCAGCGTCGCCATGCTGACCCCATACTTCGCGGCAATACCGGAAAGCGTCTCACCGCGCGTCACCGTATGACGCTGCGTTGCCCCCGTATATTGCGTCACCCCGGTCGCCGGGTTGCTGGCGACGCTAACCGCCGGCGACGAGCCCAGCGGCCGGTTTTCCTCCTTTGGGATGGATTGCAGCGGGTGCGCCAGGAAATAAGTGCGCAGACCTTTGTAGATCGACTGCGCAATCTTATCCTGGTGTGCGCTACTGCCAAGCAGTCGCTCCTCCGAGGAATTACTGATGAAGCCGGTTTCCACCAGCAGAGAAGGAATGTCAGGTGAACGCAGCACGCCCAGGCTGGCATGTTCAGGCAGCCGTTTATGCAGCGAGGTGACGCCGCGCAGCTGCTGCAACACTTTCTGCGCGATGTCATATCCGACGCGCTGCGAGTGACCAAACTGCAGATCCAGCACCGCCTGGCTGAGGTAGGGATCCGCCTGGCTGTTAGCCAGCAGGTCGCCTGCGCCGCCCAGCAGCTCAGACTGTTTCTCTTTCTGCTCCAGCCAGTTAGCCATCTCGTTATTGGCACGGCGGTTGGATAAGACCCAGACCGATGCACCGGTGGCTGCGTGGCTCGGTGCCGCATCCGCATGGATTGACACCAGCACGTTCGCATTGGCTTTACGCGCCACGTCAGAACGGCCCATCACCGAGATAAAATAGTCGCCATCGCGGGTCAGAACGCCTTTAAACATCGGATCGTTGTTCAGCAGCACCCGCAGTTTACGTGCAATCGCGATAGTGACGTTCTTCTCCTGCAGCCCGCGCTGTCCGATGGCGCCCGGATCCTGACCGCCATGCCCGGCGTCAATCGCCACAATCACCGTGTCGTTGTGGCTGACCGTCGCGCCAGGGCGTACCGTGCTGGCGGAACTGCTCACTGAGGTAACCGGATTGGCATTAAACGGATTGGCAGCGGCACTCTGGACGGGCGCTCGCGACGGGGCTGTCACCGGAGCGGGTGCACTGCGCGTCACCGCCGGCGCTTTACCGGTAATCGTGAAGACCACGCTGTAGCTGTTGCCATTGCGCTGGGTAACCGCACGGGTTTTCCCCGCCTGCGTCAGCTCAAACACCAGCCGCACGCTCTGTTTATCTTTCGGGGTACTGGTCCGAATCCGCTTTACGATATTTTCCCCGCTGAAGTTCAGCGGCAGTCCCTGAACCACGCCGCTCTGGCGCACATCAAGCACCACACGATCGGGATTGCGCAGCGGGAAGAAGCCGTAAACAGGCTGTCCGGCAAAGTTCAGGGTAATGGTGGCCTGGCTGTCGCCGTTAGCCACTTTAATATCGGACAACGTGGCGGCAAACAGCGGCGTACAGACCAGCAGCAGCAGTGTCACCAGCGCGATTTTCATCCGTGACATCATGCCTGATCCCTGCCCTGATCAACGTGTTCAATCCATTGCTGTCCGGCTGCGGATTGTGCCGTCAGCTCCGCTTCCCGCGCCTCACCCACATAGCGCAGCGTCAGTGTGACATCGGGCGACGGCAGAAAACCAGCGCCCTGCTGCGGCCATTCGACCAGACAGATTGCCTCGCCGCTGAAATAGTCGCGGATCCCCATGAACTCCAGCTCTTCGGGATCGGCCAGGCGGTAGAGGTCAAAATGATAAAGGGTGCGATCACCCAGCGCATAAGGCTCCACCAGCGTGTAAGTGGGGCTTTTAACGTTGCCCTGATGGCCAAGCGCCTGAAGAAAGCCGCGGCTGAAGGTGGTTTTACCCGCCCCCAGATCGCCATAGAGATAAATCACTGCCGCGCTGCCACAGGCGCGCGCCAGCTGAGCGCCCAAACTGAGCGTAGCCGCCTCATCGGGCAAAGAGATAACACAGGTCTTCATGCTTCTTTATTCATCTCAGGATTAACAAACTGCCACAGTAGATCCAGTAAATCTGTTGCCAGCATACCGCGCGTGCCGCGTTGTGCCGCCACCGCATCGGCTGCGGCACCATGCGCCACACAGCCAGCGCAGGCCGCCCCGAACAGCGGCAGTTGCTGACCCATCAGCGAGGCAATAATGCCACTCAACAGGTCGCCCATACCGCCGGAGGCCATACCGGCATTGCCCACATCAGCAAAGGCCATTTCGCCCTGCTCGCTGGCAATAATCGTACCGGCACCTTTCAGTACCACTACGCCACCATATTGCTGCGCCAGTCTCTGCGCTGCATGTAAGCGGTCACTCTCAATTTCACTGGTCTCGATATTCAGCAAACGTGCCGCTTCGCCAGGATGCGGCGTAATGATGCGATTCTGACGTTTCTCCGCACTGATTGCCAGCAGGTTAAGTGCATCTGCGTCCCAAAGCATCGGCTTTTCACTGCCTGCCACTGCTTTCAGCGCCTGCTTACCCCATTCGCGCTGTCCTAAACCAGGCCCGACCGCGATGACATCGGCCCACTCCAGCGCCTCTTTCAGGCGTTCATCGGTCAGTTCATCGACCATCACTTCGGGGCGGGCTGTCAGGATCGGGATAATGTTATCTTTGTGAGTGAGCACTCGCACCAATCCACTGCCGGTGCGCAACGCGGCCTCAGCCGTCATGCGCACTGCCCCGGCCGTTCCGGCATCGCCCCCGACGACCAGCAGACGGCCATGGTTGCCTTTATGCGAGGTGGGTTTGCGCGGCTTGAGCCAGCGGGTCAGTGCACTGGCATCATAACGCGCCATCGGCGCGGTTTCTCCCGCGAGAAACGTCGTCAGGCCAAGGTCGGCATAATAGAGCGTGCCGATAACGTCGCGGGCTTTGCCGGTAAGCTGGCCTGGCTTCAGCGCCACGACGCTCAGGGTATGTGTGGCGTTAATCACCTCACCGGGCGTCGTGCCGTTTCGCGCGGATAAGCCGGACGGCATGTCGATGGCGAGGATCGGTGCCGCGTGGGCGTTTGCCTGCTGAATCAGCGTGGCATAGGGTTCCGCAGGCGCGCGCTGTGTGCCGGTGCCCAGCAGCGCATCGACAATCACATCCACCTGCTCTGGCCAGGCTGCACCAGCCGCATGGATTTCGCCGCCCGCATCCAGCCAGGCGTCCCGGGCGCGCTGCGCCTCTTCCGGTAACGCTTTTTCACTCTCACACGCCAGCAGCGTGATGGTTTTACCCGCCGCCTGCCCCAGTCGGGCCAGCACATAGCCATCCCCGCCATTGTTACCGTGGCCGCACAAAATCAGCCAGTGGCGGGCGTCAGGCCAGTGCCGGTTCAGATGCTCATAGGCGGCCTGCCCGGCGCGCAGCATCAGTTCATAGAGGGTAATGCCAAGGGCATCGGCTCCCTGCTGCTCAAGCTGCGCCACCGCCTGCGCAGGCCAGACAGAATATGGTAAACTGCGGTCGTTTCTCTTCGAATCCTGGTCACTCATGTCATACCCTCTCGATCTTCATCAGTTTGCACAACAGATTAAACAGTGGGGATTAGATCTCGGCTTTCAGCAGGTCGGCATCACCGATACCGATCTCAGTGCGGAAGAGCCGCGCCTGCAGGCGTGGCTGGAGAAGCAGTATCATGGCGAGATGGAGTGGATGGCGCGACATGGCATGATGCGGGCGCGTCCGCATGAACTGCTTCCCGGCACGCTGCGCGTCATCAGCGTTCGCATGAACTACCTTCCGGCCAAAGCCGCCTTTGCCAGCACGCTGAAAAATCCCCGACTGGGCTATGTCAGCCGTTATGCATTAGGCCGCGATTACCACAAAGTATTGCGCAATCGCCTGAAAAAGCTCGGAGAAATGATCCAGCAGCATTGCAGCGAGCTTAACTTCCGGCCCTTTGTAGACTCGGCCCCGCTGCTTGAGCGACCGCTGGCAGCTAAAGCAGGACTGGGGTGGACCGGCAAACATTCGCTGATTCTGAATCGTGAAGCTGGCTCGTGGTTTTTCCTTGGCGAGCTGCTGATCGATATACCCCTGCCGATTGATACGCCGCAGCAGGAGCAGTGTGGCCGCTGTGTCGCCTGCATGACCATCTGCCCGACCAGCGCTATCGTTGAGCCTTACGTCGTGGATGCCCGCCGCTGTATTTCCTATCTCACTATCGAGCTGGAAGGGGCGATCCCGGAAGCGTTTCGCCCGCTGATGGGCAACCGGATTTATGGCTGTGATGACTGCCAGTTGATCTGTCCGTGGAATCGTTACGGGCAACTCAGCGATGAAAGTGACTTCTCTCCCCGCGCGGCCCTGCATGCACCGGAGCTTATCGATCTGTTTCAGTGGGATGAGGCGAAATTTTTGCGTATCACCGAAGGCTCGGCAATTCGACGGATTGGTCATTTGCGCTGGCTGCGTAATATTGCGGTGGCGCTGGGTAATGCGCCCTGGTCAGCGGATATTGTGCCAGTACTGGAACAGCGGCTCGGAGAGAGTGAACTGCTGGATGAACATATTCTGTGGGCGGTCGCCTGTCAGCAGCAGAAACGCCAGCAACTCGTCGTGGACGTGCAGCCTGCTCAGCAGAAACGTCTGGTGCGTGCCATTGAAAAAGGTTTACCCCGTGATGCGTGATTAACCAGCCAGCCGGCAGTTTATCGTTTTCCACACGCTGTGAATAAAAATAAAAAGCTGTTGTCATTCAACTGCAATAACGGGCGTTTCACGCTGGAATAACAAATTGAAATATCCTCATAATCATAAATATCAACAACTTAAGAAAAAGTTGTGTTTATTTAATAATGAGTCTACCGCTTCGTTTTAACGATAAAGCTGTGGATAACTCTGTTCAGAAACATTTTACAGATCGCCGTAAAAGGCGCAGACGATGGGGTGCCGTGCTGTGGATAACCTTAGGCTGACAATCAAAATCAGACGACGCTAAACCGTCGGATAACTGATCACAATGAGGTTGATGTTAAATCTGGAGCGGGAAACGAGACTCGAACTCGCGACCCCGACCTTGGCAAGGTCGTGCTCTACCAACTGAGCTATTCCCGCATAGAAGGGCACTGCTAAACAAAACTGGAGCGGGAAACGAGACTCGAACTCGCGACCCCGACCTTGGCAAGGTCGTGCTCTACCAACTGAGCTATTCCCGCAAAGAGGGTACTGCTGATTAAAACTGGAGCGGGAAACGAGACTCGAACTCGCGACCCCGACCTTGGCAAGGTCGTGCTCTACCAACTGAGCTATTCCCGCGCCTTGTACCGACACTAAATTCTTCACCGGTACGGGGTGCGCATTATACGAGAAATCATTGCTGCTGCAAGCGTCTGAAAGCAGAATTTTTCGTTTTCAGCGCGTTTGCCGATTAAATCGGCAACCTGGCGATTTCATGCGCACCCTTCGCGGATTAAAGCTGCAAAAAGTGTTCGCGGTAGTAAGCGAGCTCCGCCACTGACTCGCGGATATCATCCAGCGCCTGGTGTGTGCCGCCTTTTTTGAAGCCTGGCAGGATAGAGGGTTTCCAGCGGCGGGCCAGCTCTTTCAGGGTGCTGACATCCAGATAGCGATAGTGGAAGTACGCCTCCAGCTCAGGCATGTACTTAAACAGGAAGCGCCGATCCTGCCCGATGCTGTTGCCGCAGATAGGTGAGGTGTTCGCCGGCACCCACTGCTTCAGAAATTCCAGGGTGGCCAGCTCCGCCGCGCGATCGTCAATCGTGCTCGCCTTCACCCGCTCAACCAGACCGCTGTTGGTATGGGTGCGGACATTCCACTCATCCATCAGCGCCAGCTGCGCGTCAGACTGATGAACCGCGATAACCGGCCCTTCTGCCAGAATATTCAGGTTGGCATCAGTCACCAGGGTCGCAATCTCAATAATACGGTCGTGAGCCGGATCAAGCCCGGTCATCTCAAGATCAATCCAGATCAGGTTCTGTTCATTTCCAGTAGCCATGCTGTTTCCTGCGGTTGCTATAGTCGTCATTCACAATGAATAAGGTGTATCATAGACGTTTTGCCCAGCCGGGCGAAATCTGGCTAATGCTGTGAGGGTGAGTGAGTAAAAATAAACTGTCGAAGGGCCAACAACGCCGCGTAAGCGCTAACCACGATCGCCGTCTCAATCAGCGTAAAGAGCGCCCGGAAGCGGACGACAACCTGTTTGGGGAAGCCGCAGATGGGGTTGTTGTCAGCCGTTTCGGCATGCACGCTGACGTTGAGGATAGCGCAGGCGTTGCCCACCGCTGCAATATCCGCCGCACGATCCGTTCGCTGGTGACCGGCGATCGGGTGCTGTGGCGTCCGGCAACCAGCGGCGGCAAAGGGATTGTGGAAGCGGTGCATGAACGCACCAGCGTGCTGACCCGTCCCGATTTTTATGACGGTGTGAAGCCGATGGCGGCCAACATCGATCAGATCATTATTGTCTCTGCGATCCTGCCGGAACTGTCGCTTAACATCATCGATCGCTATCTGGTGGCCAGCGAGACCCTGGAAATCGAGCCGCTACTGGTCCTCAACAAAACCGATCTGCTGGATGAGCGCGCGCGCGCCGTGGTCGATGAGCAGATGGATATCTACCGTGCGATTGGCTATCGCGTAGTGATGGTCTCCAGCCGGGCGAAAAATGGCCTGGACGATCTCGAAGCCGCCTTAACCGATCGCGTCAGTATCTTTGCCGGTCAGTCCGGCGTCGGCAAGTCGAGCCTGCTGAACGCCCTGCTCGGCTTCGACAAAGAAGAGCAGCTCGCGATTCTGACCAACGAGGTGTCAGACGGCTCCGGCTTAGGTCAGCACACCACCACCGCCTCACGGCTCTATCACTTCCCGCACGGCGGAGATGTTATCGACTCCCCCGGCGTGCGCGAGTTCGGCTTATGGCATCTGGAGCCGGAACAGATTACCCGTGGATTTGTCGAATTTCGCGCCTTCCTGGGTGCATGCAAATTCCGCGACTGCAAACATGGCAGCGACCCGGGCTGTGCGATTCGCGAAGCGGTGGAAGCCGGTAAAATTCATCGCTCCCGTTTCGACAACTACCACCGTATCCTGGAGAGCATGGCGCAGGTAAAAACGCGTAAAAATTTCCCTGACGGTGAGAGTTAACCGGTATAACCGCGTGATCCGGTCTGACCAGAAGATTTTGCGAGGTGCCTTCCATTCGGCGACCCAGACCGTGCAGCATGCGCGGAATCAGGTATAGTCGCCATCAGAACGGGGCACTGCTACAATCCGCTTCCTTTTTTTCAACGTCATAAAATAGCCAGGAGGCTAAGGTGTTTGATCGTTTAAAACTCGGCTTGAATCATATTCTCCCGAAGAAATGGCTGACTGAACTCGCCGGTTGGGGCGCCAGTCGCCGCGGTGGTTGGTTGACCAAACTGGTCATTGACATCTTTGTCTGGTTTTACAAAGTCGACATGGCGGAAGCACGAAAGCCCGACACCGCCAGCTATCGGACGTTTAATGACTTTTTCGTGCGTCCGCTTAAAGAGGATGCGCGTCCGGTGGATGCTGACGCCAGCCTGATCGCCCTGCCCGCAGATGGCGCTATCAGCCAGCTCGGTCACATCGACGGTGACCAGATTTTCCAGGCCAAAGGTCATCACTACTCGCTTGAGGCACTGCTGGCGGGTGATGAACGAATGGCGGCCCGGTTTGTGGAGGGCGAATTCGTCACGACCTATCTGGCCCCGCGTGATTATCACCGCGTTCATATGCCGTGCAACGGTATCCTGCGTGAGATGATCTATGTACCTGGCGATCTCTACTCGGTCAATCCGCTGACCGCGCGTAACATCCCGAATCTGTTCGCCCGTAACGAACGCGTCATCTGCTACTTTGAAACCGATATCGGGCCGATGGTGCAGATCCTGGTGGGCGCCACCATTGTTGGCAGTATCGAAACCGTCTGGGCAGGCACGATTACGCCACCGCGTGAAGGCGTAATTAAGCGCTGGCACTATCCGGCAGCGGATGATGAAGGCGCCGTGGTCCTGCTGAAAGGTCAGGAGATGGGTCGCTTCAAACTCGGCTCTACCGTCATCAACCTGTTCGCACCGGGTCGCGTCAAACTGGCTGAAAGCCTGGAAGCGGAAAGTAAAACCCGTCTGGGACAACCGCTGGCCCTGGCGCTGCCGGTCGCGACAGACCTCTCCGACGTCATCGTCGACTAAATTGAGTGTCCTCCGTGCGTTCGATTCTCCTTCTGCTGCTGAGCCTCTGGCTCAGCAGCCCGGCCTTTGCGGCCAGCCTTCCTGACGCCAGCCAGCTCAAACAGCAGCTGGAAGAGATAAAATCGGCCAAAAGCTCGCCCGCGCAGGCAGAGCAGATCCAGTCGATTGAAGCCGCCCTGAATTTCCTCTCTGAACGTGATGACTCCCTGGAGCGCGCAGCGCAGTATCAGCAGGTCATTGATGATTTTCCGCGTCTGGCGCGGGAGCTGCGTCAGCAGATCGCCACGCTCAGCGACAGCGGAAAAACAGTGCGCAGTAATATGAGCAGCGCCGAACTGGATCAGGAGATCCTGCAGGTCAGCAGTCAGCTTCTGGAAGAGGGGCGGCAGGCGCGCCAGGAGCAGGATCGGGCGCGGGAAATCAGTGATTCCCTGTCGCAACTGCCGCAGCAGCAGACGGATGCCCGCCGGGCGATGACGGAGAGTGAGCGTCGTCTGCAGAGTGCCAGCAACAGCAGCTCACCGCAGGGGCAGCTCCAGCTGGCGGCTCGCCAGGCGGAAAATGCGGCGAATAAAGCACTCGTCGATGAGCTTGACCTGGCACAACTCTCTGCCAATAACCGTCAGGAACTGGCTCGGATGCGGGCGGAAGCCCATCAGCGTAAAGCAACGCAGCTGGATAACTACCTGCAGGCGCTGCGCAATCAACTCAATGACCAGCGGCAACGCGAAGCCGAAGTTGCGCTGGCCCGCACCGAGCAGCTGGCAGAAAACAGCGGTGATTTGCCGCAGGACATCAGCGATCAGTTCCGGGTTAACCGTGAACTCTCTGTCGCCCTGAATCAGCAGGCGCAGCGGATGGATCTGGTTGCGTCGCAACAGCGTCTCGCCACTAACCAGATCATTCAGGTTCGTCAGGCTCTCTCGACGCTGCGTGAGCAGTCGCAGTGGCTGGGTGCCTCTAACCTGCTGGGTGAAGCGCTGCGGGCGCAGGTTGCGCGACTGCCCGAGATGCCAAAGTCCCAGCAGATTGACAGCGAGATGGCGCAACTTCGCGTGCAGCGTCTCTACTACGAAGATCTGATGGCGCAGCAGGAAACCCTGCGTAAGGGGCATCAGGCCAATGGTCAGCCCTTTACCGCCGAGCAGAAGCGTATCCTCGATGCGCAACTCCGCACCCAGCGTGAACTGCTCAATTCGCTGATCTCCGGCTGTGACACGCTGATTCTGGAGATCACCAAGCTGAAGGTCGGCAATACACAGCTTCAGGATGCGCTCAGTGAAGTCAAAGATGCGACGCACCGCTATCTCTTCTGGACCGCCGACGTCAGCCCCATAGGGTTAAGCTATCCGCTGGACCTGGCGAGAGATCTTTCCCGGCTGCTGTCGCTGGATACGCTGGGTCAGCTTGGGAAAGCGATAGCAATGATGTTTACCAGTCGCAACACGGTGCTGCCGATTATTGGTGCGCTGCTGCTGGTTGGCTTCAGTATCAGCTCGCGACGCCACTTCAATGCTTTTCTGGATCGTTCTGCCAGCAAAGTCGGCAAAGTGACACAGGATCGCTTCCGTCTGACCATCCGCACCGTGTTCTGGTCGATTCTGGTGGCGCTGCCGCTGCCCGTATTGTGGGGTACGCTGGGGTATGGCCTGCAGAACGCCTGGCCCTACCCTATCGCAGTGGCGATTGGTGATGGCATTACCGCCACGCTGCCGCTGCTGTGGGCATTCATGATCAGCGCCGCCTTTGCCCGCCCCAACGGATTGTTCATCGTCCATTTCCGCTGGCCGCAGAACCGGGTCGCGCGCGCCATGCGCTACTACTCGCTGAGTATCGGGCTGATTGTGCCGCTGATCATGTTGCTTATCGCCTTTGGTAATCTTGAAGACCGGAAGTTCTCAGCATCGCTGGGCCGCCTCTGTTTCATCCTGATCTGCGGGGCCATCAGCATCGTCACCGTCAGCCTGAAGCGTTCCGGCATCCCTCTCTATCTCGATAAAGAGGGAAACGGCGATAACATAGTGAACCGGATGCTCTGGAACATGATGATCGCCATGCCGCTGATGGCAGCCCTCGCCTCTGCCGTAGGGTATCTGGCGACCGCGCAGGCGCTGCTAGCCCGTCTGGAAACCTCAGTCGCTATCTGGTTCCTGCTGCTGGTCATCTATCACATCATCCGCCGCTGGATGCTGATTCAGCGGCGGCGTCTGGGCTTTGATCGCGCCCGTCAGCGCCGTGCCGATATGCTGGCGAACCGGGCGCGCAGTGAAGAAGAGAAAGAGCAAGGCACCCAGAACACCGACGCGATTGAAGTCGAGGAGCCGGTGATCGACCTGGATGCGATCAGTGCGCAGTCGCTGCGGCTGGTGCGCTCCCTTCTGACATTGATCGCCCTGGTCTCGGTGATTGTCCTGTGGTCCGAAATTCACTCGGCCTTCGGCTTCCTGGAAAATATTCAGCTGTGGGATGTCAGTACCTCCGTGCAGGGCGTGGAGTCGATTCAGCCGATTACCCTGGGGTCGGTACTGATTGCTATTCTGGTGTTTATCATCACGACTCAGCTGGTGCGCAACATGCCAGCCCTGCTCGAGCTGGCGCTGTTACAGCATCTTAATCTGACGCCAGGCACCGGCTACGCCATCACCACACTGACCAAATATCTGCTGCTGCTGATTGGCGGACTCATTGGCTTCTCCATGATCGGCATCGAATGGTCGAAGCTGCAGTGGCTGGTTGCCGCATTAGGTGTGGGACTGGGGTTTGGTTTGCAGGAGATTTTTGCCAACTTTATCTCAGGCCTGATTATTCTGTTTGAAAAACCGATTCGTATTGGCGACACCGTGACGATTCGCGACCTGACCGGCAGCATTACGCGGATTAACACCCGTGCCACCACCATCACCGACTGGGACCGCAAAGAGATTATCGTGCCGAATAAGGCCTTTATCACCGAACAGTTTATTAACTGGTCGCTCTCCGATTCCGTTACGCGTGTAGTGCTTACCATCCCGGCCCCGGCCAAAGTGAGCAGCGAACAGGTCACCACCATCCTGACGCAGGCGGCGGAACGCTGCAGTTATGTGCTGGATACACCGCAGCCGGAAGCCTTCCTCGTCGATTTGCAGCAGGGGATTCAGCTGTTTGAACTCCGGGTGCATGCCGCGGAGATGGGACATCGTATGCCCCTGCGTCACGAGCTGCATCAGCTCATCCTGCGCGGATTTGAGCAGCACGGTATTGAGATGCCGTTCCCGCCGTTCCAGATGCGGATGGAGACCCTGGGTAAGAAGCTGCCTGCCAGTAACGGGACACCGGCGGCCCGTGCCTATAAATCAGGTGGCCTGTAGGAGAGCATGCCTGGCAGAGTCGGGGAGATGTGAAGTTAAGCTGATAAAGTGTGCGCAGGGTGAATTTAACCGCGACGAATAAACCTGAAGCGAGGGGAACACGGTCAGAAGAGGAAAGCGTCCCGCACCAGGGATGGTGCGGGCCGAGCGTGTCATGGATGACGGCTTTTGCGTCTTTCCGATCTGACCGTGTTCCCCGCGCAGGCACACTCTCACAGCCAGATGAATCCGAATTTGTCACAAACAAAACGCCCGACGAAAGCCGGGCGTTTTCAGTCAGCGACGTCTGCTACTGCTTAACGAACGCCTCTCCCTGTTCGATATCTTTCTTCAGGGTTTCCAGCATGCCTGACAGCGCCTGCTGCTCATACGCACTGAGTGTGCCGATCGGCTTGCGTTCAGCAATCCCGTTTTTACCCAGCAGCAGCGGCTGTGAGAAGAAGCGCGCATGTTCGCCCTCGCCTTCCACATAGGCACACTCCACCACGTTCGCTTCGCCATTCAGCGCGCGTACCAGTGACAGCCCGAAACGCGCAGCTGCCTGCCCCATCGACAGCGTGGCCGAACCGCCACCGGCTTTGGCTTCCACGACCTCGGTGCCGGCGTTCTGAATACGTTTGGTCAGATCCGCCACCTCCTGATCGCTGAAGCTCACCCCTTTGACCTGAGAGAGCAGCGGCAAAATGGTCACGCCAGAGTGGCCGCCAATCACCGGCACTTCAACCTGGTCAGGCTGCTTGCCTTTCAGCGCCGCGACAAAAGTATTGGCGCGAATGATATCCAGCGTGGTGACGCCAAACAGACGGTTCTTATCGTAGACGCCATGCTTTTTCAGCACTTCCGCCGCGATAGCAACGGTAGTGTTGACGGGGTTAGTGATCACCCCGATCAGGGCTTTTGGCGCGGTTGCCGCCACCTGTTCTATCAGGTTACGGACGATACCGGCGTTAACATTAAACAGGTCCGCACGATCCATACCGGGTTTGCGTGCGACACCTGCTGAAATCAGGACCACGTCGGCACCTTTCAGGGCTGGCGTCGCGTCTTCTCCGCTGAACCCTTCAATAGTGACGGCCGTGGGAATATGGCTGAGATCAACGGCAACACCCGGTGTCACCGGGGCGATGTCATACAGTGAGAGTGCTGAACCTGCCGGAAGCTGGGTTTTGAGCAGAAGTGCGAGCGCCTGGCCTATGCCGCCAGCGGCACCGAGAACGGCAACTTTCATTCTTGACTCCTTATTAAGGTGGGGCAGAGATGGGCCGAAATTCTATCTGTGTCAGACCTTAATCAACTGCTCAGGCGATAATGATAATCCGCTGTTAATTCTACGTGTTTTCACACTTAATCGCCGGATTCAAAAGTTACTTATCATGTCGCCTGAATGACCGACAACCGTGCCGTCGTCAGACAGAGAACGGCTATGTTCGTTTTCTGTTACTACACCACCAATAGTATAACAACTTTGCAACCTTCGCCTTTCGGGGCTGTGACAGGGGTTTTGGTCTGAAGGGATTTATTTGCTATTATCGCCGCCCGCTAGCCGCCCGAACCCTGCTCATCAATCGACCGATTGCATAAAAATGCATTTAAATGCATAATCACCACTCTGCCGCGGGCGGATGCGCGGTTATTCTTTCTATTTATTGGTAACCTATGCGAAACCCATCGAAACAAGACGATCTGATCAAGGCTTTCAAGGCCTTATTAAAAGAAGAAAAATTCAGTTCCCAGGGCGAAATTGTTCAGGCGCTTCAGGATGAGGGCTTTGAAAATATCAATCAGTCCAAAGTCTCGCGGATGCTGACCAAGTTTGGCGCAGTGCGCACCCGTAATGCCAAAATGGAAATGGTCTATTGCCTGCCTGCCGAGCTGGGTGTGCCGACGACCACCAGCCCGTTAAAAAACCTGGTGCTGGATATCGACTACAACGATGCGCTGGTGGTCATTCACACCAGTCCGGGCGCAGCACAGCTGATTGCACGCCTGCTGGATTCATTAGGAAAGTCGGAAGGAATTCTTGGCACCATTGCCGGGGATGACACCATCTTTATTACCCGTGCGCGTGACTTCACGGTCAAGCAACTGCATAGCGCGATCCTCAACCTGTTTGAACAGGAACTCTGATCGCTGACTGGCGGCCGGCCATCCTGCGCCTGGTCGTCAGTTCATCTCTCTGCCCGCGCTTTCTCTGCGGTTTGCGCTTCTCCTCTTCCCGTTACGCGCTCCTCTCGTGACTGCCGTTCTGCGAGGCTTGCCCCCGTTTTCAGGCAGCAGGCTGGTGGTCAGATAGCGTCGTCTGCTTCACCTTTTGCGCTATTTTACACTGCTTTACATCACTAATCCGGCCGCATTGCCCGGATCCAGATCAAACACCAGCCCGATATACCACCTTCTTTCGCACGAAACGTTAAAGTCATTTATCCCCTTGTTTCTGCTGTTAAAACACGCTCAAAGCTCATTTTTCACCCTGTTTTTATAACGTCCGGTTATTAAAAGTAGCCATAAGGATAAAGAATCACAAAAAAACATTATTAGCGCGGTATTAATTTCTGACGTTATTAGTCCTATACTTCTTTTCGTGATGCAAATCACACTAACTAAAAAGATAAAAACAGACGACGAGGAAAATTTCATGAACGTAAAAACTACCATCGCTGCTCTTAGCGTGCTCTCTGCCCTGTCATTCGGTGCTGTGGCAGCAGAATCTATCACCGCCTCTCAGGCACAGGATCTGCAGGCTGTCGGCACCATCAGTGTCAGCGGTGTAGCGGGCTCACCGATGGATATCCGACAGAAACTGAGCGACAAAGCCGATCAGCAGGGCGCAAAAGCCTATCGCGTCATTGAGGCTTACAACAACGGCAATTATCACGCGACCGCCGCGCTCTATAACTAAGGCGTCGCCCCACTCCGGCTGATGCGATAAGCCGCGTGCCGGAGAGCGTAAGCAGAATTTCAGGAGAGCAGAAAATGAAAACCAAACTTGCCATCGCTGCACTGAGCATCGCCCTGTTTTCAGCAGGTGCCAGTGCCGCCAGCCTGGTTTCTAATGAACAGGCGCAGGGTTTGCAGTCAATGAACCAGAC
>NZ_PUGA01000033.1:0-41645 GCF_003236725.1 Pantoea sp. ARC270 | reverse complement strand
TGGCTATTACGGATTTTATGTCTGGTAATTTTGAGTGCCCTTCAAGCGAAGGTTCATAACCTTGCCAACTTTGAGTTATTTTATGCCTTAACGGATTTACCCAAAAAAAATATGATGAGATTGTCATTCTGTTTTCACTCAAAAATGAACATAGTTTCTCAAGTTCCTTACCAATTCCAACTGCTTGTAATTTTGTATATTTAGCAGTTGCTACTCTTACACACTCATCAAAAATGTTATTATTACACTTTACGACATTAGCTTCACCGGATGATTTCAATAATACAAACTCAACGATCTTCAACATTGCCAAAGCATTCTGGTTTAACTTTGACTTATTAAACGAATGAGTATGAAACATATAAGCTTTAGCAAAATCAATAAAACTATCATCTAATCTATCTTTGCTATTTCGATTATTGTTGATATCAAATTTATTGAATCTGTAACACCCCTTCCATACATTGCTTTCCCATGAACTGGCTAAATTGGAGTTAAAAATATTACTCTTACAAAATTTAATAAAATCATTAACATTTAAATTTGGATCGTTAGCATTGGTTGGCTCGAATAAGACTATATTGGTCATTGAGAACTCCATGCTCTAAAGTTTTTGCAGGTAAAACACTCTATGAGTTCGTGTTTACAATCAGTAAATCCAAAAGAATTTAAAACATATTCTTTAAATAGCCTCTTATTCTGTGTGTTATCGCCACCAAGAAATATTTTTGATAGCGGTTCAAAAAATGAATGAAGTTTCATATCAATATCGTGAACATTGTCTGGGCTATTTTTTACATATATCCCTGATGAGTTAATAGATTTATGGTCTAATGCTTTAGCGATCACTTCAACTGAGGCTCCTTCCTTTGCTAAACGAGATCCAAGGGTATACCTGAATCGTCTGGCATTTAGCCTCATAGGATTATGGGTTCTTGATGACTGGATATTAAATTTAGTGGTGATTTTATCTAATTCTTTAGAGATAAATGAATTCTTCATATGTAAAAAATCAGTTGCCATAATGGTATCTAAAATTTGACCAGACTGAATTGATACGGATTTTTTTGCGTCCATGAATACAGGCAATTCATTTTTTATATGGCCAATGCCCTGACTAACACTATCTTCAATGTGTTTTTGATTCATATCAATTAAGGTTGTTAGTTTCTTATAAAGGCAGTCATCGATACTTACCAAGCTAAACTCACTTCTAAAGTCCTTCCTTTGTTTAACTTTCGGTATATTTAGAAAGCAACCTTCTCCCGTTCTGATGAGATCTTTTGCTTTTAATGAGGTTAACTGTAAAGGCCTCCTTCCCGTTGTTGCTAATAGAATAATGTAGCAATAAATAAACAGATGGATTTTGTCTTCTTCCAATAATTTCGTGATACTTTCAAGTATGATTTTCAGCTCTTCTTCCGTTAGCGGTCCACTATTTGGATCTCTTCGTTTTACGGCTTCTCCTGTCAAATTAGTTTTAATTTTTATTTTTTCCAGCATTCTTAGAGCGGAGTTTTCTACTCCCACATAACCGAGTTTTCTCCACTTCGTTAGAAACTTCTTTATAGAATTTAGTTTATAGTTTTTCTCAGGGCCTAAACTAACATTAAATTGATAAACCGCATTAGCATCTATCGTCTTAATGTCTACCATTCCTAACCATTGACTAAAAATTTGGTTTATGTTTTTTGTGTAACCTGCACTGTATTCAGCCGAAAAGTAAGCCAAGGTAGTTAGGTAACCAATACGCATCGACTCTGGCATTTTGTCGGCAATCTTATGTGGGAAAATACAAGTCTCTTTATCTAATTGCCATTTGGTATCAGAAAGCTTGAAGCTATACCCCTGCATCGTTGCAAAAACCAGATTCTCTTTTATTAGATTACATGTTTCCATTATATTGCCCCTCAGTTATCTTTTTCAAAGATTCATATACTCTTCCAATAACTTCCTTTTCTTTTTCTGATATATGTTTGAAATTATAGTTTTCAGACATTTTAGAATCTTTTGACCAGCCCATGAGATAGCATCTCAATCCTGATTTTCGACTGATTTCCAAATTTGAACCATCAATTTCATTTGAATAGAAATAGTTCCATGAATGCCTCAATCTATGCCCTGATAAATTATTTAATTCCGGGCTTGCTTTTTTAATATTTGAAATTATTTTCTCATATGCTGAAACAGATAATGGTTCTCCTACCGTTTTACATGCGCTGTGAGTTACAAACAGGAAGTCATGTTTTTTCTTTTTAGTGATTTTACTTCTACAAGTTTGTATGTAATTGAAAATCTCCATCACTAACTCGTCTGATAATGGGATTATCCTTTCGCCAGTTTTAACTAATGGTTGATTCAGCCTCCGGTCTTCAATGCAGTCATGTCTTCTGAAGATACTCAGTGTGTTATTTATAAGATTTAGATCATTTACTTTAAGATTTAGTAACTCACCTGCTCTCAATCCGCAATTCAGTAACAAGGTAAAAATGAGCCTGTTCCTCACTTGAACCTCCTTCTGAAAAGGGTTTTGACTCCCTCCGACTTCCAACAGCTTAAACAGAGTTTTTATTTGTTCTTCACTTATCGATTTGTCAGTTCTGTCATTGATGCTGAGTGAGCGATTTCGCGGGAAGTGCGCCTTTATGCTTTCAATAAAACTTTCGACTTCATATCTGGCATGGATTCCCTTCATAGAATGGATCAATCCGCACAGCCAATTTAGATAGCTTGAAAAAACGTGTATCCTGTAACTAAAAGTTCTTGTAGCAATCTGCTTTCCTTTTAGTAATATTACATTCGTAATTTTTTGTTGATCGAATCTTTGCTTTGCATACCGTATCAGGTCATCGACTTCAGCTACACTTAGGAACCGCTTGGTTTCAATCCTATCAATGATGTTGATTTTCCTGCTTTCCATAAAATTGCTAAGGATAAGTAGATTCGTTGCGACTATTTCCATCGTAGATGCAGTTGCACTTCTGTTCCTGACATTAGTTGTGAGATAAAGGTTCTGATAGTAAACTGGTAGCAGTGTTTCTTTGTTGAGAATTAAGCAACCGCGTTCTCCATTACTCATAACAAATTTTTTTATTTTGAATGACATTATAATAACCCTCCGAAAACTTTACATTTAGTAATCACTACGGCTTATCATTATTTTATCGATTTAAACTTTGCAATTTTATTTTGTTATTTTTGGATTTATTTATAATCCATTTAGATACTTAAAAAAATTTCTTTCACGTGAAAGAAACCAGTACGGCTAGTTGGAAGTAGTCATACCCGATTCAAGAAGAAAAACTAATAAAGCCTTATTGCATAAGTAATACAGCGGCACAAAAAAATAATTTGTAAAGTATTCCGTTAAATTTTACTATTTTTTAATCTTAAAACTTTACATTTTTAAAATGATGATATTTTAAATAGTAATTTGTATTGTTGTTCGTCCATTGTAAATACTTTCTACTTCGTTCCAGTATTCCTCTTGAATATTTTTAGCTTTACTACGGAGTTCATCTCCTATATGAATCATCAATGCTCCTCTTTCCAACATGTCACACAGCAAAATTTTTGTTATATCTTCAGTGCTTAGCTTAAGAAGTTCAATATCATCTGTCATAAATGAATCTTCATCTGGCAGAAGATCCGGCATTGTTTTCACATAATGGTCTAGCATCCCTTTTTGCACACTTAAGCTACAGAGCAACACATGGCCTTCGCCCTTTTCAGTCTCTTTTACAGCAATATTAATTTCATTCTTGGTGATTTTCTTCGATAACTTTCTGAGTAGCTCATTACATTTAATCACTGACAGTATGGTTTCATAGATATAGTTTCGGCTCTCTTCATTTAACTCAGGTAAAAACTGAAATGGATTGTATTCGCTATCTTCGAGGTAATAGCTTAAACAGGCCACGGATTTCTTACTCAATGTATTCATAGGTAATAACCTGATAGCTTCAGCATCAAAAATCTTATCAAAATTTTTTTGACTCACAAGCCGAGAAAGGCTCCCAATATTCATGAATTCTTTGATTTCCACATTGTCCTCACTTTGTCGATGTTCTTCGTCTGGAGCCTAACTATGAAGCTGTTCTCGAATTGCTAATGGTGTCAGAAATCCACTCATCGACTTCAATCTCAATAAAAGCTACAGACCTTGCCCCCAGTTTGATAGGTTTAGGAAATTTATTTTCAGAAATCAATCGGTAAATCCATGCTTTCTTGTAACCTGTTTTATGCATGACTTCTGGCAAGCGGATAAGTCGTGTGGTTTGTTTAGTAGATGTGTTCATGATTGTATCTCCTCGTCTTGTCGATGAGTTGATACTAAGTAGACGGGAACAGGCTTTGAAGGGATGTAGTGGACATTGTTTCTTGTGGGTGATAGTTAAAGAACTATTGTGGGGGAGAATAATAATTCTTCGCACTCTCTTGACATCGATTGCATTTTATGGAAACCGATAAACTTAGATTCCGAAAACCAGTTCTCTTCCACCCTTGTGCTGTAGGACATCGAACATTTGCGGTGTAACCCACTGTATTTAATATTTCACATAGCCTGAGATTAATTTCCTTTATCACAGACCTGGAATATTTAATTTATAAGTCCTTTAATATAGTCGGATCAAAAGGAGACCGATGTTCAGGATTTCTTGTACAACATAATAACAATTGTTTTTTGTTTTTAGGGCCGAAATTCCTAAGTTTTAATTGCCCATCACAAAGGGGACAATCACCTCCTACTTTTGTAATGTATACATACCCGGATTTATCGGATTCGACATTTGTTCCGAAAAGTAAATGCACAAAACGAAACCTTCTCAATAAAAAACCCAAACTAAAAAGTAAAACACTAAAGCCAAGTAACAGTCCGAATAATAAATTATTGTTACTCGGGGTTCCGATTGATGTAAAAATCGTTGCTAAATTAGCCAAAAAGCCAACTAATCCTGCTACTATTAACCAAACTGTTTTTATGTGCTTGCCCATTAATTTAACAGGCTTTTCATATTTTCTATCAATTATAGCTATTGGCTTTTCATCCTTAACACCTAAATTAATAGTATTGCCCATAAAATTATTGTATTGCCCGGCGCTAAATCCATTATCACCTGCCGTAGAGTGATTTACTTCATTTTTTATAACTCTTAAGCTCTCACCGCATTGCCCACAAAAGTTATTAGACTCGGTTATTGATGAACCACATTTATTACAAAACATTGCAGGCCCTTTTTTAGTTTAAAATTCATTCAGTTTGAGCATCTAATTCTTATCACTATGTTTAATGTATGATTTTATTACTACAATAATTTTTTTATGATCAGGTAAGTTTCCTCAATTGTGATAGTGACAAATCGCTAAGATGGCGATTTTTGTTAATAAAACTCTCAATGTTTTTACTGGTTTCTCCTGACATAGCTTTCTCAGCTATTGGACGGTCAGTGTCTTTGAGTTGCTCATCGCCTCGAACCTCATCTGTGAGCTTAGGATAAAGCACTCTGGAAAGGATGGTGTTTGAAAGAGAAATATCTTTCAACTTAGCCCACATAAGCAGATCCATCATTGGAAGGATACGGTAGTCAGCCAACTTTAGAATCTTTCCCAGCCCAAAAGCCTCTTGCTTCCTGCCCTTGATTCCATACTCTTTCCTCCACACAGGAAGTAGCGCACGAAGCGAGCCTATGATTTCTTCATCCGATGAGCTTTCGAGGTCAAAGAAGGTATACACACGGCTTTCGTTTTTTCCCAGAACAACGGCTCTCATACTTTGAGTAAGTGACTTCTCCCTGACCTCTTTCTTAAGTTGATCACTACCTTCGACAAATGATTGTTGCGAGAACATTTCAAGTGATCTTCTGAGGCTTTCAATATGACCAAAAGTGACTTGTCGTATGTGCGTTTGGCTTTCTGCCAGATGAGTGTCGAGGTCAATTCTTTTACTGAATAGAGGGTTACCTGCAAGGATCTGGTCAAAATAAACATCTCCTTCTCCAAAAAACTCAATTGAATCGAGGATGTTCTTTCTGACCTGTAACTCCTTATGTAAGCCTTTCAAAGTGCAAGACTCAACATCAACATAGTTGTCGTAGTCGAACCAAGCCTGTAGCTCTTTGTAGATCTGAACCGTATCCATACCGAGGCCTTACATTTGTGTTTTATAGCTCAATGTAGAAGTCAGCTCATCATCACCTTGAACCAGCTCTTCAATCAACAAGCTGTGAAACAGTAACAACGGCTGATAAAATTGAGTATAATTAAGACGCTTTTTTCAGTGTCTCACAACAGTTTTTAAGGTTATTTTTGAGTGTTGGTATCTATGATGGTATAAAAGGTTTAACTTCAATTAAAACTTTTAAAATCAGTAAACTAACTACTAGTTCGATTTCTGCAGGGGACAATATCTGCCCTCCCTTTTACACCTGCCCGCATTACAACACCTGCTTTTTACCGGCGCGATAAATCCTCACGGGTAATCTGGTCAGAATGCTGTCCATGACGTTTCGTCACGCAACGATTCTGACCCGGTAATACAATTTCCGGAATGTCATTCGGGCAGGCATTGAGCAGAGTCTGCAGAACATTCATCCGCGCTGACTGCATCGCGGTCGCCATGCTTATAGCGGACTTAATCACAGCGCATTTTCGCGTCTGCGACTACTCTGCGGCATTCTGTTTTATTTCAGCATAGCTGGCTGTTAACTGTTTCAGATGCATCTCCAGCTGTGCGCGGGCTGCGGCAGGCAAAGGGGCACCAGCCGGTTGTTGAGACAGTACGCGCAGTTGTTCTTCAGCGGGTATCGATTTGTGAAATGAGTGCATTGCAGTAAAAACGATGGATTTCAGCTCACTCACCGTGATGTATTTGCCTTTCTGCTGATCCAGCCCGTTCAGCCTGTTGCTCAGATTTTTTAGCGTTGTCATTCCCTGATCCCAGCCATTGCGCTGTTCTGGCGACAACACGGCCGCGTTAAGGTTTTGCTGCCACTGATCTGCCAGGGATTTGCCCTGCTCCGGCCACAGCGCCTGAGCCTGCTCTGTAAGTGTCCGGCTGTAGGCGATACTCCAGTCAGGAGGCAATCTGTCCAGTCGGGCCAGCTGCTGCTCCGTTTGTGTAATGAGAGACTGGGGTAGCGGCGGTTGCCGACGTAACCGATCCAGATCTTCCGGCGCAAGCGGTGAAGGTAGCGGTGCCAGCGATGCGGCAAACCGGACCTTCAGGGGTTCGGACCGGTTCAGAGAATGCCATCCCCACCCTGCCGCCATGCATATCATCAGCATGGCGCACATCCCGGCAGCAAAGAATGTCCATCTGTTAACCGGGACGGGCGCAGCGGTCAGCACGTTCACGTTCGGCTGCGGTTCCGATTCCGCGACATATACCCACTTCACTGCCCTGCCCTGAGCATCATCAGACCGGCAACCGGCAGGCTCCTTTGAGGCGGCTGTCGCCTCCTTCATCACGGTGGCAGGCAATACGGTATCTGGCTGAGTGTCCGGCGCGGTGCAGGCCGTGCCGTCGCTGTTTTCCAGCCGGACAGCACTCATGTGCATCTGAGTACGCAACGTATCGAGCTGGCTCAGATGCTTAAGCTCCAGACGCTGCAGCACCTCTCCCAGTCCGGTAAGCAGTTGCTCCGCCCGGTAGAGCTGGCTGAGGTCGCTGTAATTTAACGGAAGCGAGCGCATTCGTTGCTGCAAACGTTGACTCAGACTGCTGAGGATTTCCATACGGGCATGGACTGGCTGAGGCCACAGCGCCCCCCACTGATGCCTGACCAGGGCCTCGATTATCGTCAGCCCTTCATTAAGCCCGAATAAGCCAGCCAGTTGCGCACGCGCCAGCGTATACCAGGCTGCCGTTTGCAATTCCACGCCGTTCTGCTCAAACAGTGAAAGGCAGAGCTTTTCAACATACTGCCAGTTCACATCCGGGCGCGCCGGATGTGTCAGCTTACCGAGTTCATCGCGCAGGGCGCTGTAATCCGGCAGCGTGCGCGGATCACCGCCGGTTTTGATTTTTCGCGGGGAAGTGTCATTCATGACCAGTTGTCCATTGGGTAGATCTGAAGGGATGAAAGATGTTCGTTTAAATGGCTGGTAGGATTTCAGGCAATTAACAGGTTTAAAAATCACGCACTCTTTAACAGCTTCAGACGCTACTGCAGAAGCGCAATAATCAGGCTAAAAAACGTGCTCTCGTTAAATCCCTCCCCTGAACGGGAGAGATCACCAGACGGAGCAAAGGTCCAGTCGTTCACCGAAACTGACCGCATGAATAGTCGTCCTAATGGCGTCACCTGCACGCCATCCCGGAAGGTCACCTCCACGCATCCTGTTACGCCCTGACCGTACAGGAATACCGGCACAAAGTTTACAGACCGGTTGTCGATATGGAGGACGATACTGGCAATCTCAAATGCTCCGCCCTCGACCAGCAGGTCCGTGACGGACACGGCCTGCGTTTCAACATGCAGGCCGGTATCTGTCAGCCATATATCCATCTGCTCCTGAAGCTGTGTCATTCGCAGGCGGAATGCCGCTATATCAGCCTGCGTTTTACAGGTAAATGAGACCGGGCCACGTTGCCTGTCCTGCAGTTTTTTGAGGAACTGTGTTTTTAGAGACATGGTGCTTTCTGGCCTCAGATCCGGGTTGTGGTGTCGAGATAGTGCTGTTGTTTCAGATGCCTTAACAGCACCCGCCCCTCGGGCATAAACTCAGTGCCGTAGCGGACAAGTCCGACGCCTTTCAGCTCTGCATCAATGGCATAGCGCAGTTCGCCGGGCACGTGCTGCTCAAGCAGAACAACGTCTATCTTTTTCAGGCGGGGCTCATATCTGAGCAGCAGCGTCGAAAGCGTGCCCATCAGTTCATGAGCAGTACCCGGCATTCCCTGCAGGATTCGGGTCATATCCGGCAGGCCGTAGTCGGGCAGATGCGCCAGCGTACCGGCACGGCAGTTGAGGATACGCTGCATATTGTCCAGTACGGACAGAATCAGCTGGTTCTCCTCGCTGACCTGATGGAGATCGAGGCCACCAGTGAAGTTGCCCGTTACCGGCTCGGCGCTGTTCAGGGCATTGAGCAGCCAGAAGAGTGACACGTCGGCTACGGCAAAATCCGCCATGCGCTCGTTACTTTCCCGGCGCATCGCCATCAGGCGACTCAGACGAGCGCGGAGTTGTGTCATCAGCTGCTCCAGCTGATTCACCAGCCAGCGGCTGCCCTGCAGAGCGAGCAACGGGGGCATCGCCTGCGCGTCCTGCCAGATGTCCAGCGCACTCAGTTCAGACACCGGGTTAAGGTTGATTTTTTCAAACAGGGAGGCATATACCCCACCGGCAGCAGGACGTTCCAGCACGACACTCTCGCCACTCGCAGCATTCTCATTTTTTACAGACATCAGCATCTTCCTTATTAATCCGTTAAAGCATCGTGACCGTTATGGCTGTTTCGGGGCCAGCGCGGAAAGCTCGGCTCTGAGTTCTGCGCTCAATGCCGGATCGAGCAGAATCTTTTCCAGCTCTTTTCGGAATGCCTGGTTGTCCAGCAGGTTGGCTTTTAAATCGCGAAGTAAATTGCGCATGGAAAGCATGGCTTTCAGCTGGGGTATTTGCCGTGAAACCTGTTCCGGGGTGAAATCCTTCATGCTCTGGAATGTCAGCGTGATATTTTCCTCACTGCCATCACCGGCAAGTGTGTTTTTAACGGTCAGATTGACGTTTGGGGAATATTCGGAAAGCACTGCGTCAAAGTTATTTTTGTTGAGATTAACTTTCTTACGCTCAGACAGGGGTGCAGATTCCTGACCATGACTGAAGTCACCCGCCACCAGTAATTTCAGGGGGAGTTCCGTTTTCTTGCTTGCGCCCCCCGTATGCAAATCGAGTTTCAAATTAATACGTGCCTTCGGCACTTCACCCTGGAAACTATCCGACATCTCATCATCCCTCAGATTATCGCTACATGGATTTTTCAGACTAAAGCTATAGACGCACGATAATAGAATAATGATCGAGATAAGATCAAATATTAAGATCATTACGCTATTTACTCAATATATTAAGAATTTTCTGCTGAATTTTAATAGCGGTGATTGTCGTCATACCAGCGATTTGAGCCAGAAGTGAGCAATTAAATAAACATTTATGTTGTTGCAGTGAAAACGAACGAAAAATTACGCGTAAATGGTTATGGCATTGATTTGCATCAATACAGCCATACCAAAAAGAGTCATTGACTGACTGAAAGAGCATTCTGGAACAGAAGATATAAAGGCGGAAAGAAACGTCGGACGTTATAACGCAGGCTGACAGGAGAAACTGTGGAATATTCCTAAGAAATATGTTCAGAATGACATTGAGTTTTTATTAAGATAAAGCGTGTCTGATTTAATGCGATAATTGCAGGAACCGCGGGTGAGAATAGATTTAAACCCGCCCTCACAGCCAGCCAGCGCGGTGATTTTTGCCACCAGAAGATACCGATTCACGCACTCTTTAAAACGCGGCCGGATGTCATTTAAAACGTTTTTAAAACTGCCTTCAGCTCTGCGCCCGACGGCAGGCGGAGGGCGTCATGCCATAAACCTGGCGGAACCGATGGCTGAAATGCGCGGAAGAGTGAAAACCACACTGAAAGGCAATTTCGGTCAGTGTCAGATCGGGACGTGCCAGCAAAGCGTGTGCGCGTGTCATCCGACGCTGCATCACAAACTGGTGTGGCGCTGCGCCGGTGGTGTGCCGGAACATGCGGGCAAAGTGAAACTCGCTGAGCGCCGCTTCCTGTGCCAGCACCGCCAGGGTTAAAGGCTGGTCAAGATGGGTTTCAATAAAGTCCAGCACCCGCCGTAACACTGCCGGTGCCAGGCCGCCCCGCACCTGGGGCAGCTGCCACTGCACATCGCTGTAGTGCTGCAACAGGTGGGTCAGCAGTAAGGTGGAGGCGCTGCTCAGCATCACCTGACTGGCGGGCTGCTGCCAGTCGCAGCTCAGCAGAAAGTGCCGGTAAAGCTGCGTAATACGGTCGTCAGCAGAAAAGATTTTCTCATGCAGGGTTAACTGTGCCGGGCTGCGATCCCATACCCGTTCAGCCAGTTGTCGCAGCTGCGTCTCACTGCAGTAGAGATGGACAAAGGCGAGATCGGCCCGCAGGTCCCAGGTCGACTCGGTGCCGGCAGGCATCAGACAGAAGCGATCCGGTGCCCCACCGTTGCGCCAGCCATGCGCAGTTTTGTGCCAGGTGTCATATCCCCCCGCGACATAGAGGCTCAGCGTGTGGTGATCGCTGAAGTTGGTGACACGATCGCCACTGTTAAACCAGGCGGCCAGCTGAATGCCGCTGTGAAGCTGCACCTGATCACGCAGTTGGGCTTTCTGGCGCTGCAGCATTTCAAAAGTCTGATAAACAGGCATCGGGGTCGCGTTTCAGGTTGAACAGAGTGCCAGTTTACGGACAACGCGTGACAGAAAACAGGTCACATCGGGACGACACAGAAAAATGCGCAAGATTTTGCAAACTCCGCGCAATCCGCTGTAAGACCTGATTGCCGTACCGAGGCAGACTCCGCGTTTTAACGTGGAGATTCAGGCCATGAACCTGTTTTTATATCTTTCTGTGGTGGTGATCTGGGGCACAACCTGGATTGCGATTTATGCGCAACAGTCTGCGGGTGCCAGCGCGGTCACCGTCGCGGTTTTCTGGCGTTTTTTACTGGCCTCGGTGGTGATGCTGCTTCTGCTTAAGCTGATAAAGCGGCTGGATAAACTGACCCTGCGCGATCATCTCTTCTGCCTGCTGCAGGGCTGCTGCGTGTTTGGCTTCAATTTTGTCTGTTTCTATTACGCTTCGGGATATATCAGCAGTGGTCTGGAGTCGGTCATCTTCTCCATGGCGGTGATCTATAACGCCATTAACAGCTGGATATTTTTCCGTCAGCGCCCTTCCGCGCGACTGCTCCCGGCTATGGTACTGGGGATGGCAGGCATTGTGGCGCTGTTCTGGCACGATCTGCGCAACACAGAGACCTCTGCGGGCCTGCTATGGGGCATTGGATTAAGTGCGCTGGGCACGCTGGGATTCTCATTCGGCAATATGATCAGTCAGCGGCATCAGCGTCTGCATCGTGACGTGCTGACCACCAACAGCTATGGCATGTTGTACGGCGCGTTAATGATGGCGCTGGTTTCACTGCTTCAGGGGGTATCCCTGCAGCCGACGTGGAACGCGCAATGGACAGGCGCGGTAAGCTATCTGGCGATTGTGGGATCGGTGATGGGGTTTGGTGCGTACTTTACGCTGGTGGGTCGCATCGGTGCCAGCCGGGCGGCCTACACGACGGTGCTGTTTCCGCTGGTCGCGCTGGCACTGTCAACCCGCTATGAGGGATATGAGTGGCACGCCAGTGCCATCCCTGGCCTTGTCATGATTTTGCTGGGCAATGTCGTGATGTTTGCCCGCTGGCCGCTCAGCGTTAGCCGGGCGACCGTCTGACAGAGATGCGGGCGTAGTGCCCGCATGGGCTGGCTGTTATGCCCACGACTGCGGGAGGAGTTGCTGCGGCTGATTGATCGCTTTGCGCGCAATCCAGTAGAGCAGAACACGCTCATCGTCACTGTCACGGTCAGCCATCGACAGCAGCTTGAGTGCCAGCGTCGATTTCGTCACAGGCTGCTGTTCTGTACTGAGTTCAACCACGGCCTGACCGATGATGCAGCAGACTTCGTCTTCACTGGTAGTGGATTCATATGTCCGGTCTTTCATATTTCCTCCTGTTGAGTGAACCCCTATCCTGGCAAAAGATCCAGAAACCTGCTTACAGAAACAGCAGTGTGAAACATTATCTTACCGCTCATTACGCTTACTCATCAGGTTGCCGCTTTGGTTACCTTCAGCGCGACCTCAAAGAGAGTGCACAATGCCATTCATACCCGCTGGATGGCATTTCATTCCCTGATCCGTTCCGTTCATGCGTTTGCTACGCCTGCGCGCGCGTTACTGCTTTATTCTGACCGCAGTTTCCAGATTCCCGGACGGGAGAGATAAATGATGAACCAGACGCAGCAGGCTTCATACCAGCGTTCCCGCTGGCTTACATTGTTCGGCACCGTAATCACTCAGTTCGCGCTGGGGTCAGTCTACACATGGAGTCTTTTCAACGGCCAGCTCTCCCACAAGCTGAATGCACCGATCAGTCAGGTGGCTTTTTCGTTTGGCCTGCTGAGTCTGGGGCTGGCAATTGCCTCGTCACTGGCCGGTAAATTACAGGAACGTTTTGGCGTACGCCGCGTCACGATCGGAGCCGGTGTGCTAATGGCGGTCGGCTTCTGGCTGACCGCGCAGGCTGATAACCTGATGATGCTCTATTTCAGCGCCGGGTTGCTGGTGGGTCTGGCCGATGGGGCGGGTTACCTGATGACGCTGTCAAACTGCGTGAAGTGGTTCCCGGAGCGCAAAGGGATGATCTCTGCCTGTGCCATTGGCGCATATGGCCTGGGCAGTCTTGGATTCAAGTTCATCTGCGGCGCTCTGCTGGCCTCGGTGGGTCTGGAGCAGACCTTTATGATCTGGGGCGTGCTGGCCATGTCGATGATTATCCTGGGGGCTTTGCTGATGCGCGATGCGCCTCTGCAGGAAAACAGCAGCAGCCAGCGAGGTCAGCAACAGGCGCGTGATTATACGCTGGCACAATCGGTGCGTATGCCGCAGTACTGGATGCTGGCGCTGATGTTCCTGACCGCCTGCATGAGTGGTCTCTATGTTATCGGGGTGGCTAAAGACATCGGTGAAGGCCTGGTGCATCTGACCACCCAGACTGCCGCCAGTGCCGTCACCGTGATCGCCATCGCTAACCTGAGCGGCCGTCTGGTGCTGGGCGTGCTGTCCGACCGGATGATGCGCATCCGGGTGATTTCGCTGGCGCAGATCGTGTCGCTGATCGGGATGAGCGTGCTGCTTTTCACCCGGATGAATGAGAGCACTTTCTTCCTGTCACTCGCCTGTGTGGCCTTCAGCTTTGGCGGAACCATCACGGTATTTCCTTCGCTGGTCAGTGACTTCTTCGGCCTTAATAACCTGACCAAAAACTATGGCCTGCTCTATCTCGGCTTTGGCATCGGCAGCGTACTGGGCTCACTGGTTGCCTCACTGTTTGGCGGTTTCACGGTGACATTCAGCCTGATTATGACGCTGCTGGTCATCTCCCTGTTCCTGTCACTCACTATCCGTCTGCCACAGCGTACGGTTGCGCCAGCACCGGTATTGCAGCGCCACTGATCCTGTCGGGCCGTGTTGCCACGGCCCAATCATCCTCAGCCGCGGAAACGCGGCTCTGCCACACCCGCCACGGCCACGTCCACAGCAAAGAGATCGCCCGACAGGGGATAGCGCGCCAGCTCCTCCTCCGTTCGATCTTCCCGTGAGCTGGTGATAAACAGCGTTTTAAGGTCGGCGCCGCCAAAGGCCACCATGGTTGGCCACTTCACCGGCAGCAGGATCTCATCGACGATTTCACTGCTCTGCGGGTCGATACGCACCACACGTCCGCCATCGAACTGGGCTGACCAGTAAAACCCTTCGCTATCCACCGCAGCACCATCCGGTAGTCCCCCCTTCGCATCGAAGCGCCGGAATACCGTACGCTCGCCCGGTTCACCCTGCTCATCTAAAGGATAGCGATAGAGGGTCTCGTTCGGCGTGTCACTGTGATACATCCAGCGCCGATCGGGGGAGAAAGCCAGCCCGTTAGAGATTTTGATGTCGCGCGCTTTCACCTCCAGCGTCAGGTCGGGCGTGACGCGGCAAAGCAGGCCGCCATTTTTATCCTGCGGCTCCCACAGGCTGCCACACCAGAAATTGCCCCAGGGATCGACGCGTCCATCATTGAACCGGCTTAACGGCGCGTCACCCGGATTTTCGGCAATCTTTTTTTCAGGCCGGCCCTGTGCGTCCAGCAGCCAGACACCATTACGCAAGGCGGCGATCAGTCCACCCTGCTCGCGCAGACCAATGCAGCCTACCTCTTCCGCCTGCGGAAAAGTCTGCAGTTCACCGCTGGCCGGGTCGAAACGGTGAATCGCCGGTGCCAGAATATCAACACTCCACAACACCTGTTCTTCCACTGACCAGAGCGGACATTCGCCCAGCTCAGCCTGTAATGCCAGAATATGTCTTACTTCATGTGCCATGTTTTTCTCCCGTTAAACTGACCTGCTAATAATGTAGTGATAAAAACGGTCAGATGAGAATTATTTTCGCTTGATTTTAAGAAGATTCTCTCTGATAGTGTTTATTATTCAGCCCATTCTGATTTCTTTATTTTCAGCCGCCGCAGAAAAGAACGCGCTGAAATATTCCGTCATATCTGTTTAAATAACTCTACAAAGCCTGCATTCTCACTCCACTTTTCCGTCGTAATGTCATAGTCATTGGAAAAGAGGAGACGCTTCCGATGAAGAGATTAATTAAAGTCGCTTCGGTGGTAACGCTGATGACCTTATTAAGCGGTTGTATCATCAGCCCGAGGCACGACAACGGCTGGCACCATGGAGGTGGCGGGTATCACGGAGGCTATTACGGAGATCATCACGGAGGGTATCATGGCGGTCACCATCGCCATTAACGGGCAAAGATGTCACACAGCATAAAATAAAAATATAAAATCGTCAGGGCGGGATAATTATCCCGCCCTTTTTTATTTAGCTTTTTATGGCGTAATTACACTGGAACCACGCTTTCTTCAGCCCCGGAATATGACTTTCCTGTGCCGGCAGCGCCTCCACTTTATCAAATCCTTTGTTGCTGCAGTAATTCGCCAGGTCAATATCCATCGCATCACGATTGACCTTCAGCGGGTCAAACCGATACTGAACGGTATTTGAGCTGGGATCTTCGTCAACACGTTCAAATGCCCCGGGTTTGCTGGAGGTACATCCACTCAGCAGAATAAGCGCCAGTGCGCCGGTAATTAATTTTTTCATTTCGTTGTCCTCACTTTGCCGCGCAGTGTATGACGCGGCCTGTCACGCATCCATAGGATTAATGCGCGAAAAATCGAAACCTTAGAAGATTTTGCCAATTAATGCGATACGATTAAACGGCTATCGCTATCGTACCAGACATGACAGGATGCAGTCAGGCCCAACGAAAGACTGCACCACACCAGGAAATGCCAAAAATAAGAATCTGTTCCTCTCTTCCCTGCCCGCGCTTAGCGGGCTTTTTTTTGCCCGCTTCCGGCCATCCGTTACTGACCGGTCAGGGCAATCATTCTACGTAACAGATTAGCAGCGCGCTTGTCAGGTAATGCCAGAATGGCACTGTAGAGATCGATAGACATGGCACACAGCGATGAACGGTCTACCGCCGTGTCGGCAGGCATATTCAGCTGCTGCAGCTTTTCGCCCCACTGCTGATAGAGGCGACCGACGATGTTCTGCAGATCCGCCTGTGCCAGCGGCTTATCCAGTGGCTGATCGGGCGGAGGACTGTTCAGCAGCAGCTGTTCCATCGCATCCGCCTCCTTGCGGTTCAGGGAAGGTGGCAGCGTGGTCAGCAAATTGATGCCTCCGCTCACCTGCGGATAGAGATAACGGAAGCAGAGGCCCGGATCGAGTCTGTTCAGCGCCTTCATCTCTTCGACTGAGACGCGGATATAGTTAACAACCGCCTGATCCGTTCCGCGCATCAGCCGCTGATTAATCACCTCGATCAGCCAGCCGCGCAGTTCGCCCGTCGCCTGCTCAGCCGGTTCTCCGGCCCGGATGCGGCGGGTCAGCTCCTGGGTCAGCAGCAGCCACAGCGCCGGTTCCTGCGTCTGCAGCACCCGGTAGCCCGGCATTGTTGCCAGCTGCTTCACCGCCTGCTCATGCTGGCTGGCCTGCAACCGATGCGGGGCGACCCAGCTGAACCAGACCAGATTCGCCAGTATCAGCGGCAGCAGAAAGAGAACCAGCCCCTGCCACAAACGCAGCCGGGTCGTTTTGATCAGAACAATAATGATCAGCGCCAGCAGCGCAAACGCCGCCAGCGTAATAAAAAGCAGCCCATTCATGCGGCGGGATTAATCCTTACGCACATCGATCAGCACCGGACAGTGCGCACGTTCAATGACCGACGCGCTGACGGAGCCTTTCAATAACCGGTTAAAAGAGGAGAGATGGCGACGCCCCATAATGATCATGCTGGCCTTGAGCTGCTGCGACTGGGCAACGATAGACTCTGCCGCGTCACCGGCCAGAATCATGCCTCGGGCCGTAATGCCGGCGCGCAGCAGCGGTGCCAGCGCATGGCGCACCACCAGCTCCGCAGTGTTCTGCTCATCCTGCGCGGCCACAAAATCGGCCGGATCTTCACCTGCGTCGATTTCCATCGGCTGATTGCAGGCGGAGTAGGCAGGATCTATACAGCACAGCACCACCACTTCCGCACGATGTGCCAGCGCTTCTTCAATGGTTAAGGCGACCACTTTCTCCGCTACCGGAGAGTGATCAATGGCCATCAGCAGGGTTTTCATCAGATGCTTATCCTTCTATCGCGGCAACTTTGCCGATTTCACGTACCAGTGCCTCTTTACACTTCAGCATCTCGTCACGAAAGCGGGCTTCGTGTCGCAGAAAACGTGCAGAGGGCACCAGCAAAGAGACAGAAAAACGACCAAACAGCGTATCCAGCGCAAACGCCATGGTAGAGACCCCTTCCAGCGTTTCGCCCCGATCCACGGCAATGCCGGTTTCGCGAACCTCCCCGAGCAGCTGCAGCAGCTGCGGCAGGGTTTTCACGGTCATATCCGTTAACTCCTGCCAGTCATCGCCGACAATGGTTCGCACATCTTTGTCACACTCGAGCGCCAGCAGTGCCCGCCCCCCGGATGTGCTGTAAAGCGGCAGATTAAGCCCCATATGCGGAACGACACGAAGCTCACGTGATGCCACCACGTGATGAACAATCGCCAGCTGGCTGCCGCTGGCGCGTGCCAGTGAGACGGTTTCGTTGGTATCGGAGGAGAGTTTTTCCAGCAGCGGGCTGACCAGGTCTACGACATCGGTATGGACGCTGGAGATGAGTTTCAGCAGTGCCGGCCCCAGCCGCAGTCCGCCCGCCCCGCTGCTGCGCACCAGCTCTGCGCTGTCGAGCGCGGCGACAATGCGCTGCACCGTTGAACGCGGCAGTTCGACCGCCTGCGCGATCTCGCCGAGGCTCATGCCGCCCGGCTGCTGGCCCAGCGCATTAAGAATTTTTGCCGCACGGGCGATGACCTGTATACCGCCCGTTTTTTCATCCTCGCGGCTGGAGGGGTGATGTGCCATAGCGTCGTCCTGTTTGAGCTGCCTTACTGTAACCCGATTGCCGCACTTTTTACAGCCTGTACCACATTGCAATACAGCATACCGGGATGTAATATTACCGGCTGTATCACATCGCAATACACTGCATCATAAAAACGAGATCGCCTGCTATGAACGCCAGGTCCGCCGCTGTGCCGGCCCCCCACCCTTTTACGCTGCGTCTGGCGCTGGGTTTAGTCGGTGTCCTGATCGCCGCCCTGACCTCCGGACTGAACGATCGCGTCAGTGATATTGCGCTGGCCGATATTCGTGCCGCAATCGGTATCAGTGTCGATCAGGGTAGCTGGATTATTTCCGGTTATCAGGCGGCCGAAGTCGCTGCCATGATGATTGCGCCCTGGTTTGCCGTCACGCTGTCGCTGCGACGCTTCACGCTCGGCGTGTCAGCGGGATTTATGCTGACCGGCATTCTGCTGCCGCTGGTGCCTGACCCAACGCTGTTTATCAGCCTGCGCGTTCTGCAGGGACTTTTTGGCGGCGCATTACCGCCGATGCTGATGACGGTCGCCCTGCGCTTTCTGCCGCCCCCGTTTAAACTCTTTGGCCTGGCAGGTTATGCCCTGACCGCCACGTTCGGTCCCAACATGGCGGCCTCGCTCGCCGCGTTGTGGACCGATCACGTCAGCTGGATGATGGTCTTCTGGCAGGTGGTGCCCGGCATGCTGATTGCCATGCTGCTGATCAGCCGCGGGATCCCGCAGGACCCACTGCGTCCCGAACGCTTTCAGCAGATCGATCTGTTCGGCATGGTGACCGGCTGCAGTGGGGTGGCGCTGCTGGTGCTGGTGTTGACCCAGGGGGAGCGACTCGACTGGCTCAATTCGCCGCTGATTACCGGGATGCTGCTGACGGCTCTGCCGCTGCTGCTGGTCTTTCTGATTAACGAGTGGTTTCACCCGCTGCCGCTGTTTAAGCTGCAGATGCTCCGGCGGCCCAATCTGGCGCATGGCTTGCTGGGCCTGGCCTGCGTGCTGATCCTGGGACTGTCAGGTTCTGCCCTGCCTTCCGCCTATTTTGCTCAGGTCAGCGGATTTCGCACCCTGGAGTTTGCCCCGCTGGCGCTGACGGTCGGCCTGCCGCAGTTGCTGATCGCGCCGCTGATTGCCGCCCTGCTGAATATTTGCCGGGTCGACTGCCGCTGGATGCTGACGGCGGGCGTCGGCCTGCTGGTGGTTGCCTGTCTGCTGGGCACACAGATCACCAGCGACTGGGCGCGACAGAATTTCTGGCTGCTGCAGATCCTGCAGGCGTTCGGACAACCCATGATCATTCTGCCGATTCTGATGAGCGCCACCAGCGTCGTGGCGCCACCCGAAGGCCCCTTTGCCTCGGCGATGTTTAATACGGTGCGCGGCTTTTCCAGCATCGCAGCCTCCACACTGGTTGAAGTATTCCTGACTCACCGCGAGCAATTTCACTCCAGCGTGCTGATCGACCAGGCGGCCAGCCGCAGCTGGCTGATGACCGCACCGACCGCCGCTCAGGCCAGCAGCAGCCTGCCGCTGTTGCCTGACGGCAGCATCAGTACCAGCGCGAATCTGAGTGGATTCGCCACCCTGGTGCGGCATCAGGCAACGGTGCTGGGCCTGAGCGACAGCTGGCTGATGCTGACAGGCTTTGCCGCCTGCCTGCTGGTGCTGACCGCCATCCTGCCAAAACGGGTCTGGCCGCCGCAGACTCTGATTCAACCCCCTTCCCGGAATAACTGAATATGCGTGCTTTTGAAATGAAAAGAACTCTGCTGCTGCTGATTTTGCTGGTCATGGCCTTTGTCGTCTGGTCACTGATGAACGGCAACGATCACCGCACCAACGATGCTTACATCAATGCCGATTACACGCTGGTGGCGCCGAAAGTCTCAGGCTATATCAGCAGCGTGCAGGTACAGGATAATCAGCAGGTTAAAGCAGGCCAGCTGCTGGCCACGCTGGACGATCGTGACTATCGCGTGGCGCTGGAGAGCGCCACCGCTGACCTGCAGGTGAGCCAGGCGAAGCTGCTCAGCAGTCAGGCGCAGCTTGAACAGCAGCAGTCCGTGATCGATCAACAAAAAGCCAGCGTAGCGGCCAGTCAGGCGTCAGCACAGTATGCCGGTCAGAGCGCGGAACGCTACAACCGCCTCTACAAGAGCGGCACCGTCGCAGCCGACGATCAGCAAAAAGCGAGCTCAACTCAGCGCTCAGCCCTGGCGGCGGTTCACCAGAGTCAGGCCGCGCTGGCGTCAGCCGTTAAACAGGTGGGGGTACTCCAGGCAGCGGTGCGGTCGGCGGAAGCGGATGTGGCTGCCGCGAAGGCCAGCGTCGATCAGGCCCGGCTGAATCTCTCCTACACGCGTATTGTCGCCCCGGTGGACGGCATGGTCGGTCAGCGTGCGGTGCGGACAGGCGCCTATGTCTCCGCCGGAACCCGCCTGCTGGCGGTGGTCCCGCTGCAGCAAACCTACGTGACCGCGAACTATCTTGAGACGCAGCTCAGCGATGTGCGTCCCGGTCAGCGGGTGCAGATCCGGGTAGATGCCCTGCCTGGCAGGACGTTCACCGGCCATGTGGACAGCATTGCACCGGCAACCGGCGCAACTTTTTCCGCTATCTCTCCCGATAACGCTACCGGCAACTACACTAAAGTGGTTCAGCGTTTGCCGGTCAAAATTGTGCTGGATAGTGACCAACCCAATCTGGCCCAGTTGCGTGTCGGCATGTCTGCGATCCCGGACATCGACGTACCGTAATATTGTGAGCAATATCTCAGAACGGACCTATTTCATTTGGGCAGGATTACGCGTAAATTAGCGCTCGATCCTGTTCTGAGTTATTCAGATCGACCCGGACAAGAGAAGACCCTGCCGCTTATGGCGCTCTCTTTTCCACATCTGTTCGCGTTGCACTGGTTTGGGATCGCCATCATCGTAACCGCTCAGAGGAGTTGCTTTGTGAAATATGCCTTGATGGGAATTTCTTTTTTCGCATTACTTTGGTTCGGAACTTTCGTTCTGCTGCTGAAGTAACGGCGTGACAGTGCCGCCAGAGGGCGACGTTAACGTCGCCCTTGCTGGCTGTCAGCGTTCTTCTTCCTGCAGTTTCATGCTGCCCGGCAACACGCCGTCGGCACGAAACATCGCTTTTATCCCCCGCACCGCCTGACGTATGCGATCGCTGTTTTCAATCAGCGCAAAACGCACGTGCGTATCACCGTAGTCGCCAAATCCGATACCGGGCGAGACACAGACTTTTGCCTCCTGCAGCAGATGTTTGGCAAATTCCAGCGATCCCAGATGCGCATAGTGGTCCGGGATTTTTGCCCAGACGTACATGGACGCTTTCGGATTCTCCACCATCCAGCCCGCTTCATGCAGACCTTTCACCAGCACATCGCGACGGCGTTTGTACTGTTCGGCGATGTCGCGCACGCACTGCTGATCGCCCTCGAGCGCAGCAATCGCCGCCACCTGGAGCGGTGTAAACGTGCCGTAGTCGTGGTAGCTTTTGATACGCGCCAGTGCGGCAACCAGCTCTTTGTTGCCCACCATGAAACCGATGCGCCAGCCCGCCATGTTGTAGCTTTTCGACAGGGTAAAGAATTCCACGGCGACATCACGCGCCCCCGGCACCTGCATGATTGACGGCGCTTTCCAGCCGTCGTAGACGATGTCGGCGTAGGCCAGATCGTGGATCACCAGCACGTTGTACTGTTTTGCCAGCGCAATGACCCGTTCGAAAAAGTCGAGTTCCACACACTGGGCGGTGGGGTTGGACGGGAAGCCGAGGATCATCATTTTTGGCTTGGGATAACTTTCGCGGATGGCGCGTTCCAGCTCGTTGAAGAAGTCAACGCCCGCCACCAGCGGCACTGAGCGCACCTGCGCACCCGCAATCACCGCGCCGTAGATATGAATCGGATAGCTGGGGTTCGGCACCAGCACGGTGTCGCCGTGGTCCAGCGTTGCCAGCATCAGATGCGCCAGCCCCTCTTTAGAACCGATAGTGACAATCGCCTCCGATTCCGGATCGATTTCAACCTGATAGCGATCGGCGTACCAGCGGGAAATGGCCCGGCGCAGGCGCGGAATGCCGCGGGAAGTCGAGTAACCGTGGGTGTCATCACGCTGTGCCACCTGGCAGAGCTTTTCGACGATGTGCGGTGGGGTCGGACCATCGGGATTGCCCATTGAAAAGTCGATGATATCTTCGCCGCGCCGGCGCGCAGCCATCTTCAGTTCAGCGGTAATATTAAAAACGTAAGGGGGTAAACGTTCAATACGCGAGAAACGACGGGGTGTGCTGTTATCAGCCATAGTGTCCTCTGGATTACGTAAGCGCCCGGACCGTCCGAGCGACGCGGGTCACTGCGGTGACCCGTTATGAACATAACGTGGTGAGGATCATTTTGTCGAGCATGGCAGAAAATATTTTTATTGCTGCGGATTCAGTCGTCCCAGCAGCCAGTCGTTCACCCAACAGCCGTTCAGCAGATAATTATCCCGCAGCGTCCCCTCTAGCTGAAAACCGTTCTTCTCCAGAATACGGCGCGAGGCCCAGTTACCTTCCACCACCAGCGCCTTAAGTTTATGGAAATCAGCCTCCAGTAAAAACTGGCACAGGGCCGCCAGCGCCTCGCTGCCATATCCCTGACCGCAGTAGCGATGCAGCAGCATGTAGCCCACTTCTGCCTGCCGATGCGGCTCCCACTCCGGGCTGCAGCCAAACAGGCCAATCGGCTCCCCGTTATCCCGCCGCCGCGCAACCAGACAGAGCATATGAAAGCTCCCGGGCTGCCAGGGGGCCAGACGCGACGTGAAACGCTGGCGGATATCCGCCTCATCAGGGATTTCACTCACCCAGGCCATGGTGTCGCGATCTTCATGGACGGCGCGAAACAGCTGCCAGTCTTCTGGCTGTAGTCGGGTGAGGGTTAAACGGGTGGTGACAAGTTGCATCTGCTGCTCCCGGGTGATGCGGTTTACCGGCGATCGCTGGCACGCGTTAGCGCGCAACATAGCAAAACGGCCTTCCAGCGACCAGCGTTAACCGGCGGGAAAACTGTTCCCCTTTATTGCGCTCAGGCTTTCCTCTTTTAGCTGCATCCCCTTAAAAATTGACCTGCAGCAGGAATGCCCGGCACGATTTACCATGAGGCTGGCGGTTCGCGATCACATTTTTTATCATAGGGTCACTTTCCCTTGCCGACGAGCCGCCTGTGCCCTCCCACTTCACGATGTTGCTGGCCGTTTTTGACCGCGCCGCCCTGATGCTGATCTGCCTGTTTTTCCTGACGCGCACCCGTCCGTTTCGTCAGCTGCTGCAGAAAGATGAACACACCCGCGCAGAGAAGATAGCGGTCACCGCGATCTTCTCCCTGTTTGCCCTGTTCAGCACCTGGTCGGGGGTCAATGTGGATGGGTCGCTGCTGAACGTGCGGGTGATCGCCGTGATGGCGGGCGGCATCCTGTTTGGTCCCTGGGTCGGTATCGCCACCGGCATCATCGCCGGCCTGCACCGTTTTCTGATCGATATCCACGGCGTGACCTCTGTTCCCTGTCTGATTACCAGCATCATTGCCGGTGTTGTGGCGGGTGGCATTAACCGGCGGGTCCTGAAAGAGCATCGCTGGCGTGCCGGTATCGTCGGCGGGATGCTGTGTGAAGCCCTGACGATGGTGCTGATTGTGTTGTGGGCGCGCCCCACATCGCTCGGCCTGGCGATAGTGTCCGAAATCGCCCTGCCGATGATCCTCGGCGCCTCCAGCATCGGCCTGATTGTGTTGCTGGTGCAGAGCGTTGAAGGGGAAAAAGAGGCGATTGCCGCGCGTCAGGCCAAGCTGGCGCTGGAGATCGCCAATAAAACGCTGCCGCTGTTTCGTCAGGTTAACAGCGACTCACTGCGCAACATCTGTGACATTATCCGGCGGGAAATCAAAGCCGATGCGGTGGCGATGACCGATAAAAAGCAGATTCTGGCCTATGTTGGCTATGGCGAACATAATTATCAGCACGGGGATGACGGTATCAGTCCTACCACCGCGCAGTCGATCGCCAGCGGTAAAATTATTATCAAAAACAATGATGAAGCCCATCGCACCAAAGACATTCACTCTATGATTGTGATTCCGCTGTGGGAAAAGGGTAAGGTCACCGGCACGCTGAAAATCTACTACCGTCGTGCGCATCGTATTACCGGCTCGCTGAAAGAGATGGCGATCGGTCTGTCACAGATTATCTCTACGCAGCTGGAGGTGTCGCGCGCCGAGCAGCTGCGCGAAATGGCCAATAAAGCGGAACTGCGCGCGCTGCAAAGCAAAATAAATCCCCATTTTCTGTTTAATGCCCTGAACGCGATCTCCTCCTCCATCCGGCTCAATCCCGATACCGCCCGCCAGCTGGTGATTAACCTGTCGCGCTATCTGCGCTACAACCTGGAGCTGAACGACGATGAGCTGATCGACATCCGCAAAGAGCTGTGGCAGGTCAAAGATTACATCGCCATAGAGCAGGCGCGGTTTGGCGACAAGCTGACGATGATTTATGACGTCGATGAAGATCTGCACTTTCTGCTGCCCAGCCTGCTGATTCAGCCGCTGGTGGAGAATGCCATTGTGCACGGTATCCAGCCCTGTAAAGGCAAAGGCGTAGTGACGCTGAGCGTGCGGGATCAGGGCGACCAGGTGCGGATTTCAGTGCGGGATACCGGCAAGGGGATCAGCCAGGAGGTGATGGCCCGGGTGGCGCGCAACGACATGCCCGGCAATAAAATCGGCCTGCTCAACGTGCATCACCGGGTGAAACTGCTGTCGGGTCAGGGATTGTGCATTGTGCGGCATGAGCCGGGCACGGAAATCTCTTTTACGCTCAGTAAAAACGGCCAGCGGCTGGCGGAGAATCTGTTATGAAAGCCATTATTGTGGAAGATGAATTCCTGGCGCAGCAGGAGCTGAGCTGGATGATCCAGCATCACAGCAAAATCGAAATTGAAGCCTGCTTTGATGATGGCCTCGACGTGCTGAAGTATCTGCAACAGCATCGGGTGGATGTGATCTTTCTCGACATCAACATTCCTTCACTGGATGGCATGCTGCTGGCGCAGAACATCCATCAGTTTGCCCACAAGCCGCTGATTGTCTTTATTACCGCCTGGAAAGAGCATGCGGTGGAGGCGTTTGAGCTGGAGGCGTTTGACTACATTCTCAAGCCCTATCAGGAATCACGGATTGTCACCATGCTGAACAAGCTTGAAGCCGCGGCACAGGCGCAGCAGGCGGTCAGCCACCTCAGTGCCACACCCGCCCCGCAGACGGTCAATCTGGTCAAAGATGAGCGCATCATCGTCACGGACGTGAATGATATTTACTACGTTGAGGCACATGAGAAGCTGACGTTCGTCTACACCCGGCGTGAATCCTATGTGATGTCGATGAACATTACCGAGTTCTGTTCCCGCCTGCCGGAGCAGCAGTTTTTCCGCTGCCATCGCTCTTACTGCGTCAGCCTGAACAAAATTCGCGAAATCGAACCCTGGTTTAACAATACCTATCTGCTGAAACTGCGCGATCTGGAGTTTCAGGTGCCAGTCAGTCGCAGCAAGGTCAAGCTGTTTCGACAGTTAATGCGGCTCTGATGCCGGGGAAAAGCGTGTCCGGGAAGGGAGTCGTAAAGCGGGTAAGGCGTGCCCGGGTCCGCCCCGATCAAGCCGGGAACCCGCTCGCGCACAGTCAGATGCCGTGCACGAGCGGAAGCCGGATCAGATTTCGCGACCCAGGGTCTGACGCAGATGCGCGCCCGCGCCCAGCAGGCCAGGCTGATCGTGCGTAATCATATAGACCGGAATGCTGGCCACATAGTCGCGGAAACGCCCTTTGTCTTCGAAGGCAGCGCGGAACCCGGACGCCTTAAAGAACTCCAGGAAGCGAGGCACGATGCCCCCTGCGATGTAAACGCCCCCGAAGGTGCCGAGATTCAGCGCCAGATTGCCGCCAAAACGGCCCATGATGACGCAGAACATCGACAGCGCACGACGGCAGTCGGTGCAGCTGTCATCCAGCGCACGCTGGCTGACATCTTTCGGCTTCAGGTTCTCCGGCACGCGCTTGTCCACTTTAACAATCGCGCGATAGAGGTTAACCAGACCGGCACCCGACAGCACGCGCTCGGCGGAAACATGGCCGAGCTCTTCGCGCAGCACTTCCAGAATCTGATCTTCTTCTTCGCTGTTGGCCGCCAGATCGACATGGCCGCCCTCGCCCGGCAGGCTTACCCAGCGCTTGTCCACATGCACCAGATGGCTGACGCCTAACCCGGTTCCGGCACCATAAATCGCGATAGGTTTATCTTTTACCGGTTCAGTTCCGCCGAACTGAATCACGTTGTCAGCGGTCAGCATCGGGATCGCCATTGAGACTGCCGTGAAGTCGTTAATGATTTCCAGGTGTTCAAAACCGATGTTCTCTTTGAGCTTGCGCGTCGAAAACGCCCAGTCATGGTTGGTCATTTCAACCCAGTCATCGGTAATCGGGCAGGCAATGGCAATACAGCCATCTTTAACATCCTGCTGTTGTTCATCAAGATAGTGGCGGATGACAGCTTCGAGGCTGTCGTAGTCTGATGTTGAGAATGTTTTGGCCTGGGAGATGCTGCCGCTTTCCACCTCACACAGGGCGAGGCGCGCGTTAGTCCCGCCGACATCGCCGACCAAGGCATAGGTTGTCATTCTTCTGTTGCTCCGCTTGGGGTCTTAAGAGTTGGAGGACACTATAAAATTCTGCCCATAAAACAACAACGCTCACCGGTGCGATTGGTGAGCGTCTTACTCAGGTGTGCTACAGCCTAACCGCGATAGTCAACCCTGCACAGCGGCAACTATCTGAATCTTAGCCGCCGTTGCGTTGATTCAGGCAGGCCGTGACTTTTCGTAACAGCGGCGGCAGATCGTCTTTCGGCATCACCACCTCAACCAGCGACAGCCATTGAGGCCGTGAGAGCCGCGCCATCACCTCGTTTAACTGCACCGTTTCACTGATGCGCCAGCTCTGCGCCTGGCCCTGCAGGCTGAAAGCGTGCGGTAAGGCGGTCCAGTTCCACTGTGCAATATCATTATAACGCTGAGTTGCGCCGTGAATCGCTCTTTCGACGGTATAACCTTCATTATTCAGCAGAAAGATAATCAGCGACTGTTGGTCGCGCAGCATTGAGCCCAGTTCCTGAATGGTCAGCTGCGCCGAGCCGTCACCGATGATCAGGATAACCCGGCGATCCGGCGCGGCCGTCTGCGCGCCAAAGGCTGCCGGGAGAGTATAGCCGATCGAGCCCCACAATGGCTGCACCACCAGCTGTGCCTGTGAAGGCAGTCGCAGGGCCGCTGCACCAAAGGCTGCCGTCCCCTGTTCGGCCAGAATCAGGTCGCCGGGTTGCAGGAATGACTGCATGGCCTGCCAGAACGCCTGCTGACTGATGATCGCCGCTGGCGCTTCGGGCTGCGCGACGGTGGGCGTGTCACCACTCTGCCACTGCTGCCCATATTGCGCGAACAGCGACTGGAGCTCGCTTAACGCATCGGCCATCGACAGCGGCGCAAACTGTTCCGAGCCTGCGCGGGCGCTGTGCGGCTGCAGGTCAATACATTTCTCCGGGGCGAACTGCTGCGTGAAGCCCGCGGTGATCGTATCGGTAAAACGGACGCCGACGCAGATCGCCACGTCCACCTGCTCAATCTGTTCACGCACCTCTCCGGCGCTCGCCTCACCGGCATAGGTGCCGACGTAACCCGGCTGCTGTTCATCCAGTACGCCTTTACCCATCAGCAGCGTGGCGCAGGGTATCGCACGCTGTTCACGCAGCGCGGCCAGTGCCGCCTGCTGCTGCCAGCGCAGCGCAAGGAAATCCGCCAGCAGTGACACGCGCTGCGCCGAAGCCAGCATCCGCTCCGCCGCTGCGCGGAAAGCACGGCGGACGTCGGGCGAAGAGGTTTGCCGGATAGTCAGCGGCCGGGCGGGCGGCGGGACTTCCGTCGCCGCGACGTCAACCGCCAGCGAAAGATAACCCGGACGACGAGCCTGCAGCGCATGGGTTATCACCCGGTCAATCTCAGCCGTGGCGTTGTCCGCGGTAAGCCGGGCGGTTGCGGCGCTGACCTCCCCGGCCATACGAATAAAATGCTGAAAATCGCCATCGCCCAGCGAATGGTGAACGCAGTCACCCTGCGACTGTGCGCCTGTCGCTGGCGCACCCACGATGTGGATGATCGGCAGATATTCAGCATAGCTGCCTGCGACGCCGTTGATTGCGCTCAGCTCGCCGACACCAAAGGTGGTCAGTAGTGCCCCTGCGCCGTTGCAGCGCGCATAACCATCCGCCGCATAGGCTGCGTTAAGTTCATTGGCGCACCCCACCCAGCTGAGGGTGGGATGGGCAATGACCCGATCAAGAAACTGGAGGTTATAGTCGCCCGGCACACCAAACAGATGCTCTATACCAATCTCCTGCAGACGGCTTAGCAGGTAATCGCCAACGGTAAATGTAGACATCGCGCATTCCTTTCAGGGAAGAGTCGGCTTAAGTATCTGACAGCCGTTGAAATTAGCGAGAAAAGGGGTGGCTTTCAGCCGCCGCAATGTGCGGAAAGCGGGCGTTACGCTGGCGGAATATTCTGTAAAATTGCGAACTGGTGCGCATTGCCACTAAGTGTAACCGTATACACTGATAGACTTTTGGCACATCTTCCCGTTTTTACTCAGGAGCGCTGAATGTCCTCTTTCCCCCATCCCGACCGTTATCAGCAGATGGAATACCGGCGCAGCGGCCGCAGCGGCATTAAGCTGCCCGCCATTTCGCTGGGGCTGTGGCATAACTTTGGTGACAGCACCCGCGTCGATAACAGCCGTGAACTGCTGCGCCATGCCTTTGACCATGGCATTACGCACTTCGACTTAGCGAATAACTATGGTCCGCCGCCCGGCTCGGCAGAGGAGAACTTCGGTCGGCTTCTGCGGGAAGATTTTCGGGCGCATCGCGATGAGCTTATTATCTCCACTAAAGCGGGTTACACCATGTGGCAGGGGCCTTATGGCGACTGGGGATCGCGTAAGTATCTGGTCGCCAGTCTGGACCAGAGCCTGAAACGAATGGGACTGGAGTATGTGGATATTTTCTATCATCACCGCCCCGATCCGGACACCCCGCTGGAGGAGACGATGCGCGCGCTGGATCATGTGGTGCGTCAGGGCAAAGCGCTCTACGCCGCCCTCTCGAACTATCCGGCCGGGCTCGCGGCTGACGCGATAGCGATCCTGCGCGATCTCGGCACGCCCTGTCTGATCCACCAGCCGCGCTATTCGATGTTTGAACGCACACCGGAGCAGGGACTTATTCAGACGCTCGGCGAGGCGGGCGTCGGCTGTATCGCCTTTTCCCCACTGGCGGGTGGTGTCCTCACCGATCGCTATCTGCAGGGCATCCCGGCCGATTCACGTGTGGCCAGCGGCAGCCGCTTCCTGGATGAGAACCAGCTGACGGAGGAGAAAATGGCGCGGGTGCGCAGGCTGAATACTCTGGCGCAGCAGCGCGGGCAGAAGCTGGCGCAGATGGCGCTGGCGTGGGTGCTGCGCGATGAGCGCGTCACCTCGGTACTGATTGGTGCCAGTAAAACGGCGCAGATTGATGATGCCGTGGCGATGCTGGCCCGCCGTGAATTCAGCGATGACGAGCTGGCAGCCATTGACGCGGCCCTGATGTGAAGCCTGCCCTGCCCGGTGCTGACCGGGCAGTTTCAGGGCCAGAATTGTCTCAATCCCCTTTCTCTCCCCAATTTCCTCACAATCTTCCGACACAATGATAGGGTAACAACAGCAATCCGCAGGCACAGACTGCGCCGCAACAGCATCAGACTGTTGATGAGGAGAAAAAAATGAAAAAAGCCCTGATATTTGCTGCCCTGCTGGCCCTGTTGTCGCCACTGGCACACCAGACCGCCCAGGCCTCTGGAGCCTCTATTACACTGGCCCCCGGCGTAACCCTGAACCTGGGTGACCGCGATCGCCGTGGCTACTACTGGGATGGCGGTCGCTGGCGTGAACCGCGCTGGTGGAACGATCGTTATTCTTATAATGAACGCCGCTGGTGGCGCCACGAAGAGTGGCGGCGTCATCAGCAGTGGGAGCGTGAACGTCGCTGGCATGAGCGCGACCGTGAGCGTCGCTGGGAACATCAGCATCGCCGCGATCGTGACTGGGATCATCATGACCGTCGTGGTCCGGGGCCGCATGGGTTCGGGCCTCACGGACCTGGCCCGCACGGCCACGATCGTCACTAAACAAAACGCCCGGCATAACCGGGCGTTTTTTGTCAGTCAGGCGTGTTACAGCCCCAGCGCCTCTCCCACCAGCAAATAGAGGTTCAGCGTAATCACCAGCAGCACAATCAGGCGGCCGGTGTTCTGCATCAGGCGGGAGTTAACCATATCCTCCCCCATCAGCTCACGATTGCCGGTAAAAGCCAGCAGCGGGATCAGCGCCAGTGCAATCCCGAAACTCAGCAGCACCTGACTCATCACCAGAACCCGGGTCGGGTCCCAGCCTGCCGCGATGACAATAAACGAGGGCAGCATGGTGATGGTGCGGCGTAACCAGAGCGGAATATGGAAGCGGATAAAGCCCTGCATCACCACCTGTCCCGCCAGGGTGCCCACCACGGTCGAGGATAATCCCGCGGCGACCAGACTCAGACCGAAGACCGTCGCCGCTGCCTGACCCAGCAGCGGTTGCAGCGTCAGGTAGGCCTGATCGAGTTCCGCAATTTTACTGTGACCGCTGAAGTGAAAGGCGGCTGCCGCGGTCGCCATCATCGCCAGATTGACGAATCCGGCAATCGTCATGGCAATGGCCACGTCCAGCTTGGTCGAGGAGTAACGCTGACTTTTACTGTCCTCACTTTTACCCTGCGTCAGGGCAGAGTGCAGATAGATGACGTGCGGCATGATGGTGGCGCCCAGCACACCGGCCGCCAGGAAGACGGCATCGGATGTCGGCAGCGCGGGCAGTGCCATCCCGGTCACCAGCTCTTTGACGTCAGGCTGAGAGAAGAAGAGTTCGACGATATAGGCCGCCGCCACAAACAGCAGCAGTCCTCCTATCACCAGCTCCAGCGGCTTTTGCCCCCGGCTCTGCAGCATCAGGATCAGGAACGTGGCGACACCGGTCAGCACCGCGCCCTGCATCAGCGAGATGCCGAGCAGCAGTTTGAACCCCAGCGCGGCCCCGATAAACTCCGCCAGGTCGGTCGCCATCGCGATAATTTCTGCCTGCACCCAGTAGAACCAGACGGCGGGCCGGGGAAAACGATCGCGGATATGTTCAGCGAGGTTTTTACCCGTGGCGATACCCAGCTTGGCGGACATCAGCTGGATCAGCATGGCCATGACGTTTGCCCACACCACGACCCACAGCAGCTTATAGCCGTAAGCGGCGCCCGCCTGAATATTGGTCGCAAAGTTGCCCGGATCGATATAGCCGATAGCGGCGATAAAGGCGGGCCCCAGCAGTGCGAGTTTGACTTTTCTGACTCCGCGAGCGGCGCGCTCGGCGGTACGACTTTCAAACATATCCGGTACCCTGTCTGAACATGTGCCTGCCCCGGCAGCTTAGGGGTTGGCATGAGCAAGTGAAATTCGTTTATTGTTATCGGTGTAATAGATACTGCTATAAAGTATAGCCATTGCTATACATTACAGCAAAGGAAGTGACTGCTAAAAATGTGAGCAAGCATGTCACTTTACGCTCTGTGTAAAATATAGACAATAATTATGTGGTTATAAGAGGTAAATGATTTGTAAACAGGACGTGATCACGGAAACTTTTCTGGAAAATATAGCGATAGCGAATACTTATATTGTGGTTCAGATCTCGTTTTTAAGTAACGCGTTACATAGAATACGCAGCAAAATACAACCCTCCTCAAATTTGGAGCAACTATGTCCCATATTTTGCAGTTTATTCTGGCACTGGTGGTGGTCGGGATACTCTCCCTGCTGGTCAGTCACGATCGTAAAAGCATCCGCATCCGCTACATCATACAGCTACTTGTGATTGAAATAGTCCTCGCCTGGTTCTTCCTGAACTCAGAAGCGGGACTGGGCTTCGTTAAAGGTTTCGCAGGCTTCTTTGACCATCTGCTGAAGTATGCTGCCCAGGGAACCAACTTTGTCTTTGGCAACATGAACGACAAAGGTCTGGCCTTCTTCTTCCTGAACGTCCTCTGCCCTATCGTCTTTATCTCTGCGCTGATCGGCATTCTGCAGCATTTCCGTATCCTGCCGTGGGTGATTCGCGGTATCGGCACCGTGCTGTCGAAAGTGAACGGCATGGGAAAACTGGAATCTTTCAACGCCGTGAGTTCTCTGATTCTGGGACAGTCAGAAAACTTCATTGCCTATAAAGATATCCTCGGCAAGATGTCTAACCGCCGCATGTACACCATGGCAGCCACCGCGATGTCGACCGTCTCGATGTCTATCGTCGGTGCCTACATGACCATGCTGCAGCCAAAGTATGTGGTCGCGGCGCTGGTGCTCAACATGTTCAGCACCTTCATTGTGCTGTCGCTGATTAACCCTTATCGCGTTGAGAACGAAGAAGACCTCCAGTTGCAGGATCTGCATAAGGGTCAGAGCTTCTTTGAGATGCTGGGTGAATATATTCTGGCGGGTTTCCGCGTCGCGATTATCGTTGCGGCCATGCTGATTGGTTTTATCGCGCTGATTTCAGGCCTGAATGCGCTGTTTGACCTCATCTTCGGCGTCACCTTCCAGGGCGTGCTTGGCTTTGTCTTCTATCCGTTTGCGTGGATGATGGGCGTGCCGTCCGGCGAAGCGTTGCAGGTTGGCAGTATTATGGCGACCAAGCTGGTCTCCAATGAGTTTGTTGCCATGATGGATCTGCAGAAAATTGCGGGTCAGCTGTCGCCAAACTCAGAAGGTATTCTGTCGGTGTTCCTGGTGTCGTTTGCTAACTTCTCATCCATCGGCATCGTGGCCGGTGCGATTAAAGGTCTGAACGAAGAACAGGGCAACGTGGTCTCCCGCTTTGGCCTGAAGCTGCTGTACGGCTCTACGCTGGTCAGCGTGCTCTCCGCCGCTATCGCCGGGCTGGTGCTGGCGTTTTAAGTTTCAGAGGGCGAGCCGGTCTCGCCCTTCTCTTCTGCTTTACCCTTCTCTTCCCTGCATCGCTTTAACTTATCCCCTTCGTTCGCCTTCCGCCTGGCTGCTCAGGCCTGTTCTCTTCGTTTAACAGCCGTGCTGAGGCAGCAGCATGGCGTAAAGCAACCCTGATCGCTGTAAGCGTTAACGAGGGCAAAGCGGGAGAAACAGGAACAGAAAATGAGACTCGCAGAAAAGGCGAAGAATACGTACTACAGAAAGGATGTTGACAGCGATGTGTCAGAAAATGGTGGAGATAAGCGGGATCGAACCGCTGACCTCTTGCATGCCATGCAAGCGCTCTCCCAGCTGAGCTATACCCCCACATCTGGAATCATTTTTCAGTACCAAACTTTTGGGAAGAAGTTTGGTGGAGCTAAGCGGGATCGAACCGCTGACCTCCTGCATGCCATGCAGGCGCTCTCCCAGCTGAGCTATAGCCCCGAACCGAAAAACTGTCGTGTTAAGCGACGGACGGCATAATATGAAACCGTCCCCGGGGTGTCAACGGCAAAATCACATTCTCGGTTTGATCGCTGAAAAAGGCGGCAACCTGCGAAGTTTCAGCAGCATGGCGCAGCGGAAAACCGTGATGCTGACCTCATACGGGGACAACGGCTGTTATTTACCCTGAGGTCAGGTTAATTCATGGTTAAATATGTTATAGGAATTTTCTTGTCTTCATCTTTTACGCATGCAAAACTTAGCCCGCTAATTTAGCGGATGCCGGGACCCTCTCCCGCGCGCCGCGCGTCCACCAGGCGTTTATCGTCCCATTATTCATAAAAAAACTACTGAGATACTATGTCGCTGCATACACCTAAAGAAATCGCACAACTGGCGATCCAGGCAGGCGTGGCTAAAAGCCGTGTGCCTGTCAGCATCCTTCTGATTCTCGGCTTTTTGGCGGGCGCGTTTATCGCGACCGGCTTCCTGCTGGATCTTCATGTCATTAACTCCCTGCCTGCAGACTGGGGTTCCTTTGGCGGCCTGCTCGGCGCAGCCGTTTTCCCGGTCGGGTTGATTCTGACGGTACTGGCCGGTGGTGAGCTGCTGACCGGTAATATGATGACCCTGCCTGTCGCCTGGTTCGCCCGTCGCATCAGCTTTATGAGCGTGGCGCGCAACTGGTTCTGGGTAACCCTGGCTAACTTCCTCGGCAGCGTGGCTGTCGCCTGGTTCTTTGGCCACATCCTGGGCATGACCGAAGGCGATTATCTGAAGAAGACCGTGGCCATCGCCTCAGCAAAAGTTCACGCCGATTTCCTGCACGCCTTTATTTCCGGCATCGGCTGCAACTGGCTGGTCTGCCTGGCGGTCTGGCTGGCGTTTGCCAGTAAAGATGTGGTGGGCAAAATCTTTGGCATGTGGTTCCCGATCATGGCGTTTGTGGCCATCGGCTTCCAGCACGTCGTCGCGAACATGTTCATTATTCCGGCCGCCATTTTTGCCGGTCAGCTGAGCTGGGCGGAATACTTCCCCAACTTCGTTGCCGTCTTTGCAGGCAATGCCGTAGGGGGCGCCGTCTTCGTCGGTCTGGCCTACTTCCTTGCCTTCCGTCCTGCCGCTGAACCTGCCAGCAACCCGCAATAATCCTCTTTTGCCTTTTGTCGAACGACAAAAGGCAATTTCTGCTTCAGTTACTTTCACGCGTTAGGTTTTGCTGTAATATGTACCGCTAATGTATTTAACAGGGATAGCATCGTGAAAAAGGAATGGCTTACTCCCGAAGAGCTGGCTGCAGAAACGGGTTACAGTCGGCAAACGGTGAATAAATGGATTAAGCGTGAGAACTGGACGACGACACCGAAGCCCGGTGTGCAAGGCGGCAAAGCGCGTCTCATCCATATTGATGAGCGTGTGAAAAGTTTTATACAGTCTACCCGCAATCTCCACGAACCAGTGGCAACCTACGGTGCCGCAGCCAATTCGTTACCTGCGTTATTAATAAGTTCCGTCCAGCAAATGAGTCAGGAAGAGCAGGATCAGTTCACTGCGTTAATCTTACGTGAAGGGATAAAAGGCGTGCTGCAGCGACTGGGCATCAGCCAGGAGTAAAGAAACCGGAAGCGTGATGCTTCCGGCTGTGTGAATTAAGCCTGCGCTTCCCGCTCACTGATAAAGGCCAGAGCCTGCTCAATGCGCGCCACGCTGCGGCTGCGGCCAATCGCCTCCACGGTGACATCCAGACCCGGAGACTGACCAGCACCGGTCACCGCAACACGCAGCGGCATACCGACTTTGCCCATCCCGACTTCCAGCTCATCTGCCGTACTCTGAATAGCCTGATGCACGTTTTCAGCGTTCCACTCAGCAATTGCGGCCAGCTTATCGCGCACCACTTCCAGCGGCTGACGCGCCACCGGACGAAGATGTTTCTTCGCGGCATCCGCATCAAATTCGGTAAAGTCTTCATAGAAGTAGCGGCACGATTCCGCCATCTCTTTCAGCGTCTTGCAGCGTTCGCCCAGCAGACCCACCAGCTTCGCCAGTTCCGGGCCGGTGCGGGTATCAATGTTCTGCTGTTCAATATGCCACTGCAGATGGGTCGCCACATATTCAGGCGGCAGCGCGTTAATATAGTGATGGTTCAGCCACTGCAGTTTCTCAGTGTTGAACGCACTGGCAGACTTGCTGACCGCATCCAGGGTAAACAGCTCGGTCATTTCAGCTACGCTGAAAATTTCCTGATCGCCGTGTGACCAGCCAAGACGCACCAGGTAGTTCAGCAGCGCTTCCGGCAGGTAGCCATCATCACGATACTGCATAACCCCTACCGCACCGTGACGTTTGGAGAGTTTTTTACCGTCATCGCCCAGGATCATCGAAACGTGCGCATAGACCGGAACCTGTGCACCAATCGCTTTAAGGATGTTGATCTGGCGTGGCGTGTTATTGATGTGGTCTTCACCGCGAATAACGTGGGTGATACCCATATCCCAGTCATCCACGACGACGCAGAAGTTGTAAGTTGGCGACCCGTCGGTACGACGGATGATCAGGTCATCCAGCTCCTGGTTGCTGAACTCAATCGGGCCACGGATCTGGTCGTCAAAGATGACCGAGCCTTCCTGCGGATTGCGGAAGCGCACGACGCAGGGCTCATCTTCGGCATGATGTTCATGGCTGTCACGGCAGCGGCCGTCATAACGCGGCTTTTCATTATTGGCCATCTGCGCTTCACGCAGCGCTTCCAGACGCTCTTTAGAGCAGTAGCATTTATAGGCGGTGCCCGCTTCCAGCATTTCATCAATGACCGCGTTGTAGCGATCAAAACGTTTAGTCTGGTAGTAAGGGCCTTCATTCCAGTCGAGGCTCAGCCAGTTCATCCCATCCATGATGGCTTCAATGGCTTCCGGCGTGGAGCGCTCCAGATCGGTGTCTTCGATGCGCAGCACAAACTCGCCCTGGTTATGACGGGCAAAAAGCCAGGAGTAAAGTGCGGTACGAGCGCCACCGACATGTAAGTAGCCGGTCGGGCTGGGCGCGAAGCGTGTTTTGATTTTCATTGAGTATTGCCTTAGATGCGCGGGTTCGTTGTCTGGATGACAAAAAACAGGTTAGACGCGAAAAACAGTGGGCACATTCTAGCATCTGCCCATGAATCCTCAATGGATGCCAGCCGGTTGCCGGCCGTGAAAAGGCGCTTTTCTGCCAGTAAAACCAGCATATTGGCTAAAAGCGCGACAGGATGTTTAAAAATAAACCGAACGAACATTTATGTTTTAAAAAGCGTTGACTCAAAATCAACTATCCCTATAATGCGACTCCACACAGCGGGGGTGATTAGCTCAGTTGGTAGAGCATCTCCCTTACAAGGAGGGGGTCGGCGGTTCGAACCCGTCATCACCCACCACTCTTAACAGGGTGCCCGCAGTGAACAGGTATGAAGATATGGGTGATTAGCTCAGTTGGTAGAGCATCTCCCTTACAAGGAGGGGGTCGGCGGTTCGAACCCGTCATCACCCACCATATCTTGCCTGTTAGCACTACTGAAGTACGAAGTGGGTGATTAGCTCAGTTGGTAGAGCATCTCCCTTACAAGGAGGGGGTCGGCGGTTCGAACCCGTCATCACCCACCACTTCGGGTCGTTAGCTCAGTTGGTAGAGCAGTTGACTTTTAATCAATTGGTCGCAGGTTCGAATCCTGCACGACCCACCAATTCAGAGAAAAGCGCCTTTCAGGCGCTTTTTTCGTTTCTGCCGCACAGTCATTCCCGTGCAGGATGAGAACCTGCAGCAGGTTCGACCGAATCGCCAGGCGATTCAGGCTGATGCGTCAGCATCACCCAGAGGGCGAGGCCCGGAATGGGCCGAGGCTATCCTGCACGACCCACCAATGCAGAGAAAAGCGCCTTTAAGGCGCTTTTTTCGTTTCTGCCCCCCTTCACTTATTCTGGCTGCCTGAGTGCCACGTTTATTTTACTGCGCCAGGCTAAGCCTGAATGACGACTCCCCTCAGAAAAGGGCTTTCAGAAGAAGAATCTGCTTTTTTACTCCCCTGCTCTTTTTTGACACTTCAGTTATTCCTGCCTGCGCCGATAACCTTATAGACGAACTACAGGGAGAAAATGATGTCCTCAATAGCCGGAGTTTTAAAAGTTATGTCAGGTGGCAGTGACAGCGGCGGCGGAAGTATCGCCTCGCAGATCGCCGCACTGAATAAACAGATTCAGAGCGTGATGAAAAAAGTCAAAGAGCTTGCCGACAACCACGATCTTGACGAAGACCAGAAATCTAAAATAGCGCAGATGTATCAGTCGCAGATCACCATGCTGGAAGCGCAGATTGCTCAGCTGCAAAAGAAGCAGGCTGAGCAGGCCGAAAAGGCGCAGCAGAAAAGCGACAGCGTTAACCCGGTCAGTGAAAGCAAGGCGAACGGGATTAACCGCCCGACTGACAAAAATAATGTCGATGTCTATATCTAAAACGCGGGCGTAATGGCCCGCTGTTGCGCCAGCAGCGCCGCCTGCTGGCGCACCTCCTGCCAGATGGCTTCGGCGGCGGGCGTCAGTGAGCGGTTTTTGCGTTTAATGAGGGTCAGACTTCGATTGATCTCGGGATAAAGCCGCCGCACGGTGAGCGCGCGATCCGCCGGCAGGGGTAATGCCAGTGCGGGCAGAATACTGATACCAATCCCTACCTGCACCATCGGAAACAGCGTGGCAGGATGACCAATCTCCTGCACCACCTCTGCCTGAATATTCTGCTGCTGCATGGCTGCATCAATCAGTACCCGGCTGCCGGATGCATAATCCTGCAACACCAGCGTGCGCCCATCCAGCATCGACCATTCCGCCCTGTCCACCCGCGCCAGCGGATCATCATCCCGGCACAACAGTAAGAAAGGCTCATCCAGAATGGCAATCGTGTCAAAATCGCTGTCGCGTAGCGGCCCGATCACGATGCCAAAATCAACTTCGGCGTTTCGCACACTTTGCAGCACCCACTGCTGCGCGCGGTCGTGCAGTATCACTTTAATGTCGGGGAAGTGCTGCTGGCTGGCCGCCAGACACTGAGGCATCAGATGCGCGGAAATCGTCTGGCTGGCTGCCACCCGCACGGTGCCGCTGCGCTGTTCGCCAAAACTGCGGATATCCAGCAGCGTAGTATTAATCTCCTCCAGCAGACGTTCCATGCGGGATGCCAGCTGTTTTCCTGCCTCGGTCAGCATCACCTCGCGCGTGGTGCGATCCAGCAGCCGCACGCCAGTTTCCGCCTCCAGCTCTTTGATGCTGTGACTCACCGCCGACTGGCTCAGGCCTATCGCCTGCCCCGCCTGACTGAAACCACCGTAATGTGCCACCGCAATGAAAGTCCGCAATTGACGCAGGGTATAATTCATCGATTACGCTCATAGATTAATGCAATAAATCAATTTTATTTCTAAAAATGATTCCCGCACAATCGGCCTATTGAAAAATTTACCGGATTTTAACAATGGGATTTTTAAAACTTGATCCGATGATGGTTAAGCTCATCATCACCGTACTGCTGGCCACCTTCCTGCCTGCCAGAGGGATCTACGTCGATATCTTCAGCTACCTCGCCACCGCGGCTATCGCACTGCTGTTCTTTATGCACGGTGCCAAGCTGTCGCGAGAGAAGATCATTGCGGGAAGCAGCCACTGGCAGCTGCATCTCTGGATCATGTTCAGCACCTTTGTGCTCTTTCCGGCGCTGGGCATGCTGCTGGTCTGGTGGCATCCGGTTGATGTCGGTCCGGAAATTTATACCGGCTTTATCTATCTCTGTATCCTGCCTGCCACCGTGCAGTCCGCCATCGCATTTACCTCGATGGCCGGCGGTAACGTCGCGGCCGCCGTGTGCAGCGCCTCGGCATCCAGCCTGCTGGGGGTCTTCATCTCCCCGTTGCTGGTAAATGTGGTGATGGATATCCACAGCAGCGCGCCGACTGACGGTCTGGAGCAGATCGGTAAGATTATGCTGCAACTGATGGTGCCGTTTATACTGGGCCATCTTTCACGCCGCTGGATCGGCGGCTGGGTTGAAAAGCACCGCAGCCTGATTGGCAAAACTGACCAGACCTCGATTCTGCTGGTGGTCTACAGTGCCTTCAGTGAGGCGGTGGTGAACGGCATCTGGCATCGCGTGGGCGTGATTACCCTGCTCTGGATTGTGGCAGGCTCCATTCTGCTGCTGGCCACCGTGCTGATTATCAACCTGCTGGCTTCGCGCCTGTTCCGCTTCAAACGCGCCGATGAGATTGTGGTACTGTTTTGTGGATCGAAGAAGAGTCTGGCGAATGGGGTACCGATGGCAAATATCCTGTTCCCGGCCAGTACCGTGGGGATTATCGTGCTGCCGCTGATGATCTTCCATCAGGTTCAGCTGATGGTCTGTTCGTTCATCGCCGGACGCTACAAGAAGAGCGGTGAGAAAAAGCAGGCTTTAGAGGTGAAAACCTCCGTGATGGAGTCGCAGAAATAGTCTGCATGGCCCGCCAAAGCGGGCCACGTTATTTCCGGGTCTGAAGCGGCTTCACCAGCCCCTCCAGACCTTCGATTTTTATCGTCAGCGTGAGCTGCATCAGGTCACCCAGCTGGCCGGAGGGGAAGTCGCCACTGCGGGCAAACCACAGCAGGTAGGGTTCAGGCAGATCGATCAGCATCCGCCCTTTATATTTCCCAAACGGCATCGCCGTATTCGCTATCGCCACCAGCTGTTGCTTATCCATCTCAGGCACCCAGCAGACGGATCATTTCAGCTTCATCGATCACCTCGATGCCCAGCTCCTGCGCTTTCGCCAGCTTGGAACCCGCCGCTTCACCGGCAATCAGCAGATCCGTTTTCTTCGACACGCTGCCGCTGACTTTAGCTCCCAGCGCGATCAGCTGTGCTTTGGCATCGTCGCGGTTCATCTGCGACAGCGAACCGGTCAGCACCACGGTTTTCCCGGCAAACGGACTGTCAATCTCTTCGGCTTTCACCACCACAACAGCTGGCCAGTGAACACCAATATCGTCCGTCAGCTGGCGGATGACCTCGCGGTTGCTCTCCTCTTCCATAAAGTTGCGAACGTGCGCGGCGACGACCTTACCCACATCCGGCACGGCAATCAGCGCATCCAGATCGGCATCCATCACCTTCTGCAGCTCACCAAAGTGGTTTGCCAGATTGGCGGCGGTGGCTTCGCCCACTTCACGGATCCCCAGCGCATAGAGGAAACGCGCCAGCGTCGTCGACTTCGCTTTTTCCAGCGCATCCACTACGTTCTGTGCCGATTTTGGCCCCATGCGATCCAGCCCGGTCAGCTTACCCGCCGTGAGACGGAAGAGATCGGCGGGGGTCGAGACATACTCTTTCTCCACCAGCTGGTCGATAATCTTATCGCCCATGCCGTCGACATCGAGCGCCCGACGCGAGACAAAATGCTTCAGCGCCTCTTTTCGCTGCGCGCCGCAAATCAGACCGCCGGTGCAGCGCGTGACCGATTCGCCTTCTACCCGTTCCACCTCAGAACCACAGACCGGGCAGTGAGCAGGAAACACCACTTCACGCGTCTCTTCAGGACGTTCAGCGGTAACCACATTCACGACCTGCGGGATCACATCGCCTGCACGGCGAATCACGACCCGGTCCCCGATGCGCAGTCCCAGCC